>NZ_JASJSI010000032.1:0-28458 GCF_030237085.1 Stenotrophomonas maltophilia group sp. Smal32 | reverse complement strand
CTTTAATGTGAAAAGGTGTGGTTTTTTTTATTTTGTGCAAAATATGGCCGGTGGTGGGGGGGGGGGGAGCTGGGGGGACGGGGGGGGGGCTAAAACCGGTTTGGGCGGTGTTTAAAAAGGGCCCCCCGAGACAATTAAAAGAGAGCGGGTGCGAGGCCGGGGTGCGGGGGGTTTTTTTTTGGGCCCGGGGGGTTTTGCGGGGGTGGGGGGCCAAGGCGTTTGACCCGACAAAGTGTTATCAGACCCCTGGCCCGCACCTTGCACCAGCGCGGTGCAGCCGCTATCATCAGCGGCCTAGCAGTACCCCTGAAGGCGGCCTCCCGGCGGGAGTCCGGACCCGGAAGGAGGGCCGCAACCGGCAGGCACTGCAGGTTGCAACCGGAATCCAGTCACCGGAGTCTTTCCGGAAAAGGGGCCCAGCGGGCCCTTTGTCGTTTCCGGGGCGTCATGTTTTCACGCCGGCCAAGGCCGGCACCCAACCAAGAGATCAAGGCAGGCTGTGAGCGACAAGGCAACCGACATCGCGAATCTGCTCGCCCCGACCGTTGTGTCGCTGGGCCTGGAGCTGCTGGGCGTTGAGTATCTGCCGGCCCCCGGCGGTGCGACCCTGCGCCTTTACATCGACGTGCCGCTGGCTGAACAGCCCGAGCGCATCATCAATGTCGACGACTGCGAGCGGGTCAGCCGCGAAGTGTCGGCGCAGCTGGACGTCGAAGACCCGATCAGCGGCAATTACACGCTGGAAGTGTCCTCGCCGGGCGTGGATCGCCCGCTGTTCAACCTGGAGCAGTTCGCTCGCCACCAGGGTGAATCGGCCAAGGTCACGCTGAAGCTGCCGCAGGACAACCGTCGTCGCCTGCAGGGCCGTATCGAGGCGACCGACGAGGCCGCAGGCACCATCACCTTCATCGTCGACAAGACCGAAGTGGTGGTGTCGGCCGACAACATCGACAAGGCACGGATCATGCCCGACTGGGTGGCGCTGGGGCTGGCCCCGAGCAAGCCGACCGGTCCGGCACCGAAGCGTCCGAAGCCGAACACGAATTCTTCTTCCAACGAGCCGGCGGCAAAGAAGCCGCGCGCGGAGTGAGCCAATGAGCAAGGAACTGTTGCTGGTAGTCGACGCGGTCGCCAACGAGAAGGGCGTGCCGCGTGAAGTGATCTTCGATGCCATCGAGGCCGCCCTGGCCTCGGCAGCGAAGAAGCGCTATCCCGACGAGGAAGTGCTGACCCGTGTGGTCATCGACCACAAGGATGGCAGCTACGAAACCTACCGCCGCTGGGAAGTGGTGGCCGATGACGTGGTCATGGAATCGCCGGACCGCCAGATCCGCCTGATGGATGCCGTCGATGAAGCCGAAGGCGTGGACGTCGGCGACTACATCGAAGAGCAGATCGAGAACCCGGACTTCGGCCGCATCGCCGCCCAGGCCGCCAAGCAGGTCATCGTCCAGCGCGTGCGCGAAGCCGAGCGCCAGCAGGTCGTGGATGCGTGGAAGGATCGCGTCGGCGAACTGATCACCGGTGTGGTCAAGCGTGCCGAGCGCGGCAACATCTACGTCGACCTCGGTGGCAACGCCGAAGGCTTCATCCCGAAGGACAAGGGCATTCCGCGCGACGTGCTGCGCGCCGGCGACCGCGTGCGCGGCTACCTGGCAGAAGTCCGTTCGGAACCGCGTGGTCCGCAGCTGTTCATCAGCCGCGCCGCCCCGGAATTCATGATCGAGCTGTTCAAGCTGGAAGTGCCGGAAGTCGGCCAGGGCCTGGTGGAAATCAAGGCCTGTGCCCGCGATCCTGGCGACCGCGCCAAGATTGCCGTGCTCGCCCACGACCAGCGCACCGATCCTATCGGCGCCTGCATCGGCATGCGCGGTTCGCGCGTGCAGGCCGTGTCCAACGAGCTCAATGGCGAGCGCGTGGACATCGTGCTGTGGAACGACAACCCGGCCAACTTCGTCATCAACGCGATGGCACCGGCCGAAGTGCAGTCGATCATCGTCGATGAAGACAAGCACTCGATGGACCTGGCCGTCGCTGAAGACCGCCTGGCCCAGGCGATCGGCAAGGGCGGCCAGAACGTGCGCCTTGCCAGCCGCCTGACCGGCTGGCAGCTCAACGTGATGACCCAGGACCA
Source organism: Stenotrophomonas maltophilia group sp. Smal32 (assembly GCF_030237085.1). NCBI lineage: Bacteria > Pseudomonadati > Pseudomonadota > Gammaproteobacteria > Lysobacterales > Lysobacteraceae > Stenotrophomonas > Stenotrophomonas maltophilia group sp. Smal32. The sequence continues at coordinate 26,324 of NZ_JASJSI010000032.1, read as the reverse complement.
GGTCACCGCCAAGTCGGAAGCCGAGCAGGCTTCGGCCCGCCAGCTGTTCATGGACAAGCTGGAAGTGGACGAAGAGATCGCCGGCATCCTGGTCAGCGAAGGCTTCGGCACCGTCGAGGAAATCGCTTATGTCCCGGTCGGCGAACTGCTGGCCGTGGAAGGTTTCGACGAAGACATCGTCGAAGAGCTGCGCGCTCGTGCCCGCGATGCGCTGCTCAATGAGGCCCTGGCAGTCGAGGAAGGCCTTGAAGACGGCCAGCCGGCGCAGGACCTGCTGTCCCTGAAGGGCATGGACGAAGCCACCGCGTATGCGCTGGCCGGCCACGGCGTGCGTACCAGCGAGGACCTGTCCGACCTGGCCGCCGACGAGGTCATGGACTTCGGCATCGAAGGACTGGATCAGGCGCGCGCCGCTGCGCTGATCCTGGCCGCCCGTGCCGAAGAGATCGCCCGACTGGAACGCGGCGAATGAGCCGGCAATGAACAGGGCCCTGAGCCGCTCAGGGCGTAGAATCCGCGCCACCTCCAGATGCGGGGGGGCGCCCACAAGATCATAGGATCCGAATGTCGCAGCAAACCACCATCCGCAAGCTTGCCGAACTGGTCAACACGCCGGTCGAAAAACTGCTGGAACAGCTGGCCGGTGCCGGCATGAAGTTCAGCGGTCCCGACCAGGTCGTGACCAGCTCCGAGAAGGTAAAGCTCCTGGGCTTCCTTCGTCGTTCGCACGGCAAGCCCGAGCAGGCCCCGGAAGAGACCGATCAGTCTGCAAAGAAGATCACGCTCAACCGCCGGAAGCAGCAGGAAGTGACGGTCAATTCCGGTCGCAGCAAGACGACCGTGAATGTCGAGGTGCGCCAGAAGCGTACCTACGTCAAGGATGGTGCTCGCGCCATGACGCCGGACGAAGAGCGCGCCGACATCCTGCGCAAGCTGGAAGAGTCGCGTGCCCGCAACCTTGCCGAACAGCAGGCCCTGGCCGAGAAGGATCGTCTGCGCGACGAAGCCATCGTCCGTGCCCGTGAAGAAGAGGTTGCGGCCAAGGAACGCGCAGAGGCCGAGAAGAAGGCCGCCGAGGAAGCTGCGGCTGCCGCCAAGGCTGCCGAGGCGCTGGCTGCCAGCAAGCCCAAGCGCGCTCCGATCGATGAAACCGCGCCGCGCCCGCCGCGTGCTCCGGCCGCCGCTCCGGCTGCGCCGCGCAGTGCACCGCCGCCGCCGCGCAACGACGACCGCAACAACCGCAGCGCACCGCGCAACGAGCGTGGCCCGGGCGACCGTTTCGCCGGCCAGATGCACCTGTCGGCTGCCGACCGCGCGCGTCGTGGCAACAGCAACAACAGCAACACCCGTGGTCGTCCGGGCGGGCGTAACCAAGCCGGTGGCCGTCGCGACATGTCGCGCGGTGGCAACAATGCCGGTCCGCACGCCTTCGAGCGGCCGACCGCGCCGGTGGTGCGTGAAGTGGCGATCGGCGACACGATCACCGTGGCCGACCTGGCGCAGAAGCTCGCGCTGAAGGGTGGCGAGGTGGTCAAGGCGCTGTTCAAAATGGGCGTGATGGCCACCATCACCCAGTCCATCGACCATGACACCGCCGCGCTGGTGACCGAAGAACTCGGCCACAAGGCGATCCGTGCCAACGACAACGACGCCGAAGACGCACTGCTGGCCTCGACCGGTGAAAACCAGGGCGAAGCCACCCAGCGCCCGCCGGTGGTCACCATCATGGGCCACGTCGACCACGGCAAGACCTCGCTGCTGGATTACATCCGCCGCACCAAGGTCGCCACCGGCGAAGCCGGCGGCATCACCCAGCACATTGGTGCCTACCACGTGGATACGCCGAAGGGCGTGATCAGCTTCCTGGATACCCCGGGCCATGCTGCCTTCACCTCGATGCGTGCCCGCGGTGCCAAGCTGACCGATATCGTGGTGCTGGTCGTGGCCGCCGATGACGGCGTCATGCCGCAGACCAAGGAGGCGATCCAGCACGCCCGTTCGGCGGGTGTGCCGCTGATCGTGGCGATCAACAAGATCGACAAGTCCGACGCCGACCCGATGCGGGTCAAGAACGAACTGCTGTCCGAGCAGGTCGTGGCCGAAGATTTCGGTGGTGATACCCAGATGGTGGAGATCTCGGCCAAGACCGGCCTGGGCATCGACGACCTGCTGGACGCCATCTCGATCCAGGCCGAACTGCTGGAACTGAAGGCCGTCGACGAAGGCCGCGCCTCGGGCGTGGTGATCGAATCGTCGCTGGACAAGGGCCGCGGCCCGGTCGCCACCGTGCTGGTGCAGCAGGGCCGCCTGAAGAAGGGCGACTACCTGGTGTGCGGCATCCAGTACGGCCGCGTGCGTGCGCTGTTCGACGAAACCGGCAAGCAGCCGGAGTTCGCCGGCCCGTCCATCCCGGTGCAGGTCCTGGGCCTGTCCGGCGTGCCGGAAGCCGGTGACGACTTCGTGGTCGTCGAGGACGAGCGCCTGGCCAAGGACGTTGCCCAGCAGCGTGAGACCAAGCGCCGTGAATCGCGCCTGGTCGCCACCGCCGGCAGCCGCATGGAAGACATCATGGCGACCCTGGGCAAGGGCGAGGGCCAGCAGGTCCTCAACCTGGTCATCAAGGCCGACGTGCAGGGTTCGGTGCAGGCCCTCAGCCAGGCACTGGTCGCGCTGTCCAACGAAGACATCCGCATCAACGTTATCCACTCCGGCGTGGGCGGCATCACTGAATCGGACGCCAACTCGGCGGCCGCTTCGAAGGCCACCGTCATCGGCTTCAACGTGCGTGCGGATGCTTCGGCCCGTCGCATCATCGAATCCAATGGCGTGGACCTGCGTTACTTCTCGATCATCTATGACGTGATCGATCAGGTGAAGCAGGTGGCTTCCGGTCTGCTGGGCGTGGAGATCCGTGAAGAGATCATCGGTATCGCCGAGGTCCGCGACGTCTTCCGCAGTTCCAAGCTGGGCGCCGTCGCCGGTTCGATGGTCATCGAGGGCGTGGTCAAGCGCAACAAGCCGATCCGCGTACTGCGCGACAGCGTGGTGATCTTCGAAGGCGAGCTGGAATCGCTGCGCCGCTTCAAGGAAAACGTCGAGGAAGTCCGCAACGGTACCGAATGCGGTATCGCGGTGAAGGCCTACAACGACGTCAAGCCGGGTGACCAGATCGAGTGCTTCGAGCGTATCGAAGTGCCGCGCACCCTGTAATGCTGCAAGGGGCCGGTCCTCGCGGACCGGTCCGCCACCCTGGTGGGGCCCGACCTCGGTCGGGCCGCCTTCCCTGGTAGGACCCGACCTTGGTCGGGTCACATTCAAATCAAGAGCCTGACCGCGTGCCCAAGACTTTCCATCGAACCGACCGTGTCTCCGCCCAGCTGCGCCGTGAACTCGGCACCCTGGTGCACAACGCCGTGCGCGAGCACGGGTTGCCCTCGGTGAGCGTGTCCGACGTGGAAATCACCCGCGACATGGCCCATGCCAAGGTGTTCGTCACCGCGCTGATGCCGGAGCGTTCGGCTGAAGCCGTAGCCGGCCTGAAGGAGCTGGGCTACCGCCTGCGCATGGACCTGGCCCGTGCGATGAAGCTGCGCCACGTGCCGGAGCTGCATTTCCACTACGACGACTCGGTCGACCGTGGTGAGCACATCGACAACATCCTGCGCGACCTGCCCGATACGCTGGCCGCGGAGAAGCGTCGCGAGAGCGACGAAGAATAAGCCAGCGCCGGGCCCATGCCCGGCGTCTTTCCATTCCGGCAACGCGATGCCTGTGCCGGCCGCGCTGCGGCAGCCGGGCATGGCTCGGCTCTACAACATCCTGTCATGACCCGAATTCAGTTCCGCCGCCTGGATGGCATCCTGCTGCTCGACAAGTCGACCGGCATAAGCTCCAATGCCGCCCTGCAGGTGGCCCGCCGCCTGTTCCGCGCCGAGAAGGGTGGCCACACCGGCAGCCTCGACCCGCTGGCCACCGGCCTGCTGCCACTGTGCTTCGGCGAGGCGACCAAGATCGCCGGCCTGCTGCTCGGCTCGGCCAAGGCCTACGACGCCGAGATCGTGCTCGGCCAGACCACCGATACCGATGACGCCGAAGGCCAGGTGCTGCTGCAGCGCCCGGTGCCGGTGATCAGTGCCGAAGCGCTGCAGGCCGCACTGGCGCCGCTGAGCGGCAGCATCCGCCAGCGTGCCCCGATCTATTCGGCGTTGAAGCAGGGCGGTGAGCCGCTGTATGTGAAGGCCCGCCGTGGGGATGTCATCGAAGCGCCAGAGCGCGAGGTCCAGGTGCATGCCATCGAGGTGCTGGAGCAGCAGCCGGAACGGCTGCGCCTGCGCGTGACCTGCGGCTCGGGCACCTATATCCGCAGCCTGGCCCGCGATCTGGGCGAGGCGCTGGGTTGTGGCGCCCACATCAGCGCGCTGCGCCGGCTCTGGGTAGAACCGTTCCGCGAACCGGCCATGGTCACCCTGGACCAGCTGCGGGCGATGGTCGAGGCCGGCGACGAGGCGGGCATGGACGCGCTGCTGCTGCCTCTGGCGGCGGGGCTGGCGGAATACCCGCGGGTCGACCTCGATGCCGGACAGGCCCACCGCTTCTGCGTCGGCCAGCGCCAGCGCGACCCGTCCTGGCCGCATGGCCTGGTCGCCGTGTTCGGTCCGGACGATGCTGTCCAGGGGCTCGGGCAGGTCGACGACAGCGGGCTGCTGGCCCCGCAGCGCCGCTTCAACCTCTGAACGGGGCAGGGTGGTTCAGCCCCGGACCTTGTTCCCGGCCCCCCCGACCGTTACAATTTCGCGGCCGTTTTCCGGCAGCCTGCCTCGCGCAGGTTTCATCCTCGTAGTCCACGGCGAGCCTGGCGGTGCGCGAAGCGCGTTCCTGCCGGCCACGCATCACAGAGAAAAAAGAAATGTCGATCGACACCCAGAAGGTCATTGAAGACAACAAGCGCAGCTCGGCTGACACCGGCTCCCCGGAAGTCCAGGTGGCCCTGCTGACCGCCCGCATCGAGCTGCTGACCGGCCACTTCAAGACCCACAAGAAGGACCACCACAGCCGCCGCGGCCTGCTGCAGATGGTCAACCGCCGTCGCAGCCTGCTCGACTACCTGAAGAAGAAGGACGTCGAGCGTTACAAGGCCCTGATTGAAAAGCTTGGCCTGCGTCGCTAAGCAACGAATCCCCCGCGGCGCAGCGATGCGCCGCGGTTTTGTTTTGTAGCACCGCAATCCCCGATTCAGGCCGGAACGATCCGGCCACCCGCTGGCGGCAAGGGTCGCCGACGGTCCAAATTCGCAGACAGCATCCCCAAGGACACCCTCCGTGGCAAAAATCACCAAAACCTTCCAGTACGGCAAGCACACCGTCACGCTCGAGACCGGCGAAGTCGCCCGTCAGGCCAGCGGTGCCGTCATCGTCAAGATGGACGACACCGTACTGCTGGTCACCGCCGTCGCCGCCAAGAGCGCGCGCGAAGGCCAGGACTTCTTCCCGCTGACCGTCGATTATCAGGAAAAGTTCTACGCCGGCGGCCGTATCCCGGGTGGTTTCTTCAAGCGTGAAGGCCGTGCGACCGAGAAGGAAACCCTGATCTCGCGTCTGATCGACCGTCCGATCCGCCCGCTGTTCCCGGAAGACTACAAGAACGAAGTGCAGATCATCGCCACGGTCATGTCGCTGAACCCGGACGTGGACGGCGACATCCCGGCCCTGATCGGCGCCTCGGCTGCCCTGGCCCTGGCCGGCACCCCGTTCATGGGTCCGATCGGCGCTGCCAAGGTCGGTTACAAGAACGGCGAGTACATCCTGAACCCGACCGTCAGCGAACTGGCTGACTCGCAGCTGGAACTGGTCGTTGCCGGTACCTCCAACGCCGTGCTGATGGTTGAATCCGAAGCCGCGCTGCTGTCCGAAGAAGTGATGCTGGGCGCCGTGACCTTCGGTCACCGCGAAATGCAGAAGGTCATCAACGCGATCAACGAGCTGACCGTCGAAGCCGGCACCAAGCCGTCGACCTGGGAAGCCCCGGCCAAGAACGACGCGCTGATTTCCGCCCTGAAGGAAGCCATCGGCCCGCGCCTGGGCGAAGCCTTCCAGGTGCGCGACAAGCTGCAGCGCCGCGACGCCATCTCGGCGATCAAGAAGGACGTGTTCGAAGCCCTGGCTGGCCGCGTGGCTGCCGAGGGCTGGAACCCGGCCGAGCTGTCGAAGGAATTCGGCGAGCTGGAATACCGCACCATGCGTGACTCGGTGCTGGACACCAAGGTCCGCATCGACGGTCGTGCGCTGGACACCGTCCGCCCGATCGCCGTGAAGACCGGCGTGCTGCCGCGTACCCACGGTTCCTCGCTGTTCACCCGCGGCGAAACCCAGGCCATCGTGACCATCACCCTGGGCACCGCCCGTGACGGCCAGGTCATCGACGCCGTTGCCGGTGAGTACAAGGAAAACTTCCTGTTCCACTACAACTTCCCTCCGTTCTCGGTGGGCGAGTGCGGCCGCATGATGGGCCCGAAGCGCCGCGAAATCGGCCACGGTCGCCTGGCCAAGCGCGGCGTGCTGGCTGTCATGCCGTCGCTGGAAGCCTTCCCGTACACCATCCGCGTCGTCTCGGAAATCACCGAGTCGAACGGTTCCTCGTCGATGGCCTCGGTCTGCGGCTCGTCGCTGGCCCTGATGGACGCGGGCGTGCCGGTGAAGGCGCCGGTTGCCGGTATCGCCATGGGCCTGGTCAAGGAAGGCGAGCGCTTCGTCGTCCTGTCCGACATCCTGGGTGACGAAGATCACCTGGGCGACATGGACTTCAAGGTGGCCGGTACCGCTGAGGGCATTTCCGCCCTGCAGATGGACATCAAGATCGAAGGCATCACCGAAGAGATCATGAAGCAGGCCCTGCAGCAGGCCAAGGCTGGCCGTCTGCACATCCTGGGCGAAATGGCCCACGGCCTGACCGCTCCGCGCGAAGAGCTGTCGGACTACGCGCCGCGCCTGCTGACCATCAAGATCCACCCGGACAAGATCCGCGAAGTGATCGGCAAGGGTGGTTCGACCATCCAGGCCATCACCAAGGAAACCGGCACCCAGATCGACATCCAGGACGACGGCACCATCGTCATCGCGTCGGTCAATGCCATCGCTGCCCAGGCCGCCAAGGCCCGCATCGAGCAGATCACCTCGGACGTCGAGCCGGGCCGCATCTACGAAGGCAAGGTCGCCAAGATCATGGACTTCGGTGCGTTCGTCACGATCCTGCCGGGCAAGGACGGCCTGGTCCACGTGTCGCAGATCTCCAGCGATCGCGTCGAGAAGGTCGGCGACGTGCTGAAGGAAGGCGATGTGGTCAAGGTCAAGGTGCTGGAAGTCGACAAGCAGGGCCGTATCCGCCTGTCGATGAAGGCCGTGGAAGAAGGCGACGCCGTCAGCGCCGAGTAATCGACCGAGCTGGTTCCCGGTAGGTGTCAACCTTGGTTGACACACTTCTGGAATCGCCAAAATGAAAAAGCGGGCTTCGGCCCGCTTTTTCTTTGCCTGTCTCCCAGCGCAGCCGCAACGCTATGCTTCGCCCATGGACACCCTGCGCCTGCTCGACCTGGATATCGATCGCTCGGCGCAACGCGTCAGTCGCAACGGCGAGATCCTGCCCGTCAGCGGCCTCAGCTGGACCCTGCTCGACGTACTCCTCCAGCACGGCAACGACGTCGTGGATTTCGACACCCTGGCCGCCCAGGTCTGGGCACCGGCGGTGGTCGGCGAGGATGCGGTCAGCCAGCGGGTGAAGCTGCTGCGGCAGGCCTTGGGCGATGACAGCCGGCGCCCGCGCTACATCCGTTCGGTACGTGGTCGTGGCTACCAGCTGTGTGCGTCGCCGTTGCCGGCCAGCGTGCCGCCTGCGCCATCCTCGCGCGCCCGCAGGCTCGGCTGGGGCGTGGCGGCTGTCGCGGTGCTGGGCGTGGTGGCCACGCTGCTGCTGTGGCCCCGGTCGACGCCACAGGGGGCAGGGCAGTCGCTGCTGCAGCGCGCCGAGTACTACGCGGGGATCGGCCAGGCCAGCAACAACCGCGTGGCCATCACCCTGTACCGGCAGGCGCTGCAGGCAGATCCCGAATCCACGCCGGCACGGCGCGGCCTGTCCCGTGCGCTGGCGGCGCAGGGCTGCCTGTTCAACGGCACGCCCGAGCAGCTGCGCGAGGCGCTGGCATTGGCCGAGCAGGAGCTCCAGCGCACACCCGGCGATGCCGCCGCGCACGCTCTGTGGGGGTATGCGCAGGACTGCATTGGCGACATGCGCCAGGCGATCACCGGCTACAGCCGCGCGATCGAACTCGAGCCGGGCGACGAGCGTAGCCGCGCATCGCTGGCCTACCTGCAGCAGGAACGCGGCCAGCTCGCCACGGCGCTGCAGGCCAACCTGTCCCTGAAGGCGCCCGAGCGCATCCGCTTCCGTGACGTGCAGGTCGCGCGCGAGCTCGAACTGCTCGGCTTCACCCAGGCGGCCGCGGATCGCCACGCGCGCAATTTCCAGCTGTATCCCGACAACGTGTTCTCCAACATCGCCTGGCCGCGCAGCCTGTACCTGGCCGGCGCGCCACAGCGGGCTCGGCAGGCGCTGGATGAAGCGCTCGCGCGTGGCACGCCGCATCCGCAGCTGCTGCGCCTGCAGGGCGAACTGGCGTTGCTGGCCGGCGACGCTGCAGGCGCCGCCGACGCGTTCGAGCGTGGCCGCCAGCTGCGGCCGCAGCAATCGCTGGGCCAGACCCTGGCGGCGTTGCATGGCGCGCAGGCTGCGGACGCCACCTGGATCGACCAGCGCCTGCAGCAGCTCGCTACCAGCGCGGGAGCGGGCGACGGCTGGCCCGATGCGGCGCTGGAGCGGGCGCTGCTGCTGCAGGCCCAGGGCCATGCAGGCGACGCGGTGACGGCACTGCAGCAGGCGGTCGATGACGGCTTCCGCGACGTGGCGTGGCTGCGTGCCACGCCGCTGTTCGTCCGCCTGCGCAGCGCGCCCGGCTGGCCGGCCCTGCTGCAGCGCCTGGACGCCGACATTGCCCGGCAACGTGCGCAGGTGCTGGCCGCCAGCTGGCGACCCGACGACCTGGCCGCGCTCAGCGCAGCGCCGGCAGCAGAAACTCGGTGAGGATGCGCCGCGACTGCGGATGGGCGAAGTTGCGGTTGAACGCCTGGCTGGTGACCACCGCCACCACGCGCTGCTCGGGCAGCACGAACACGTAGTTGCCGCCATTGCCGGACATCGCCCACACCGTGCGCGGTGAACCCTGCACGTCCAGCTTCAGGCCCCACCACTGGTAGCCGTAGTCGCTGCCGTCGGAGGTGCTCGTCTGCGGTCGCACCATCGCCTCGATGTAATCCTTCGGTACCAGTTGGCGGCCCTGCCAGCGGCCGCCATCGAGCACCAGCTGGCCGAAGCGGGCGAGGTCCTGCGTGCGGTAGCGGGTGCCGCCGCCGCCCATGCCGATGCCCTCCGGCGAGCGGTTCCACTGGCTGCGGGTGATGCCCATCGGTCGCTCCAGGACGCGCGCGGCGTAGTCGGCCAGCGGTTGGCCGCTGGCTTTCTCCAGTACCGCGCCCAGAACGAACGGATTGGCGGTGCAGTAGGCGAACGCGCGCCCATGCGGGCTGTCCTCCGGCCGCTGCATCCACGGCGCGAAGCCCTTCACCGGCAGGCCCAGGGTGAAGTCCAGCCACTTCTCGGACACGTACATGCGTTCCTCGTGGCCGGCCGAGAACGGGTTTTCGTCATCGCACTCCCAGAGGCTGCTCATGGTCAGCAGGTCCTGCACGGTGGTGGCACGCAGGCGCGGGTCGACCGCGTGCTGGGCAGTGAACGTCGGGAAGTAGTCATACACCCGGGCCTGCACGCCGGGCAGGGTGCCTTCGCCAATGGCTGCACCGACCAGCAGCGCGGTCACGCCTTTGCTGGCCGATCGCACGTCGTGCAGGGTCTGCGCGTCGGCACCGTTGAAGTAGCCCTCGTAGACGACCTTGCCATCGACCTGCAGCAGCACGCTGCGGATCTGTTTCAGTTCATCGCTGGCGATGGCCTGCTGCAGGGCCTGCAGACGGGGCTGGTCCGGTGGGGTGGCGCGGGCAGCGAAGGGCTGGCTGCAGATGGCGCAGAGCAGGGTGAGGGCAGGCAGGATCGAACGCATCGTCGGACTCCATCAAAGGGAGCCCGATTGAGCCTGCGCTGCGTCTGAAGTGCTGGAAACCGGCCTGAAGAATTCTGAAGGCCCTGTGCCACAAGGCTCGCAGGTGTCAACCCGGGTTGACGCGCTCTTCCTCTTCTTCCTCGCCCAGCCACCACACCTGGCCCGGCTCGGGGTCACTCAGCGCATGCTCTCGCTGTTCGATGGCCTCCAGCACGCGTCCCGGGGCCGCGGCGGTCCACGTCGCCAGCAGCTTCTCCACCGCAGCCCGGCCCTGCGCGGCAATGCCCAGATCGCGCTCGCGCGCCCAGGTACCTTCTTCGACGGCCTCTGCATCGTCGTCATGTTGATGCGGGGTGCCATAGCTGCAGCGGCGGCACAGCCGGCGCACGGTCGCGGTCCAGTCCTCGACCATGCCGATGCCGGGCAGGTCCATGGCCCCCAGGGCAGCGATGTCATCGGCAGAATCGCACTGCACGAACACGGTGAAGGTCGCCATGTCCGATCGCTGCAGGCGCTGCATTGCGTTGAACACCGGTACCTCGTGTTCGCCGTACGTACGTCGGCCGGTCGACGCACCGTCATGCAGCACGATGTCGCCGAAGCGGAAGCCGCTTTCGGGTAGCGGTACGTTGTCGATGCGTGCACGCACCGGATCAATGCGGCTCATGTACACCACCTCGGCATCGGACCACGGCGCCAGGCGCATGCAGGCCACGCCGAAGCTGCCCTCGATCGGGCCTTCGCCCTCGGGCAGGGTAATGCCACAGCGGATCCACTGGCGTCGTGCTTCGGCCCAGTCCGCCATGCCGGTGGCCGCGATCCCGGCATTCCAGGCGGTGGCGACATCGAATTCCCCGCGCAGCTGCTCCGATCGCAGGTTGTCCTGCAGCGAGGCCGCCCAGTCGCGCAGGTACTTGTGCGCCAGCCCGCGCATGTAGTGCAGGTAGGGCACCTCGGGAGCGATGGCGATCAGTTCGCCGAACAGCGCCACCGCCTGCGGCAGGTCGCCTTCGTGGAACGCGTCGTAGGCGCGCGCTTCCAGTATCTGGTGTTCGTCGAGGGATGCGCCGTCCAGCAGGTCGCCGTCGGGAGTGGTGTCGTGATCGGTGCTCATGTCCATGTGCGGTTGAAGATCCGCGGCCACCTTAGCCGATGCAGGGGGCCGGGTGCGCTGCGTCGGTGCGTGTCCTGCTGCAATGCATGATGGCAGTGGCATGACTGCCACGTTGTCGCCCTCTGGCTGATCGTTGCTGTCCACTGGACGACATGCCACGACATCGGTCCCATGGCCTCATCGGTTTGCTAACGTGGCGGCGCCTTCGAACCGGGAGATTCCATGTTCCGCCAGACCGTGGCCGTCCTTGCCGTGCTGATTGCCGGCGCCCTGCCCATTGCCGCGCACGCCGCGCCCGCACAGCCGCCGATCTTCGGTGCCTACTACCCCGGCGGTTCCGCCGAGCGCTATCCGGTGTCGAGCATTCCGGCCGAGCGCCTGACCCACCTGTTCTACGCGTTCTCGACCATCGAGGATGGGCGCTGCACGATCGGTTCGGAAGCACCGAAGAACTTCGCCGCGCTGGCCGAGCTGAAGAAGGCACACCCGCACCTGCGCACGCTTATTTCGATTGGCGGCTGGGGCGCGGGCGGGTTCTCCGATGCGGCGCTGACCGAGGCCAGCCGCAAGCGGTTGGTGGATTCGTGCATGGTGCTGTTCTTCGATCGCCACGCCGGCAGCTTTGATGGGGTGGATATCGACTGGGAGTTCCCGGTCAGTGGTGGCCCGAAGGAGCTGGCGCACCGTCCGCAGGACCGCGCCAACCTGACCCGGCTCGCGCAGGCGTTCCGCGTGGCACTCGATGCGCGCGGTCGCAAGATGGGACAGCCGATGCTGCTGACCGCCGCGCTGGCCGCCGGTCGCCTGCAGACCGATGGCCCCTACGATCCGGCGGCGAGCTACGACCTGCCGGCGTTGGCCAAGGTGTTCGATTTCATCAACCTGATGAGCTACGACATGGGCACCGGCTTCTCGGCGGTGTCGACCTTCAACGCACCGCTGCATGAGGTGGCGGCCGATCCACTGGCGCCGGAACTGCGGCGCTGGAACAACGTGGCCGGTGCCGTGCAGTTCTACCGCGAGCACGGCGTACCGGCCGGCAAGCTGGTGCTGGGCGTGCCGTTCTACGGGCGCGGCTTCAAGGTGACCGGTGATGCCCCGGATGGGTTGTACCAGCCCTACAGTGCACCGGCCGATGCCGGCGACTGGCGGGTGATCAAGGCGCGCTATCTCGACCAGCCGGGCTGGACGAAGCATTGGCAGCCGCAGGCGCAGAGCCCGTGGCTGTACAACGCGGAACAGAAGGTCTTCATCAGCTATGAGGACCCGCGCTCGATCGGCCTGCGTGCGCAGTTCGCCCGCGAGCAGGGCCTGGCCGGCGTGTTCATGTGGGAGCTGACCGGCGACGACGAACAGGCCAGCCTGCTCAACGCCATGCTCGGCCCGTGGCAGAAAGCCCGCATCGGCGATTGAGCCACCCGCTGGCGGCGGATGCGGCAACGCCATCGGCCCAACCCCGCACATCGTGGCAATGCCCGCAGCGTTACGCTGCGGGCATGATCCATCTCGAACGCCTGGACCATCTGGTCCTCACCGTGGCCGACATCGAACGCAGCTGTGATTTCTACCAGCGCGTGCTCGGCATGCAGGTCGTGCGCTTCGGCGCCGGCCGCACCGCGCTGCAGTTCGGCCGGCAGAAGATCAACCTGCATCCGGCCAGCGCCCCGCTGCAGCCGCATGCGCTGCAACCCACGCCGGGCAGCGCCGATCTCTGCCTGATCACGCGTACCGCCATGGCCGATGTGCTGGCCCACCTGCAGGCGCAGTCCGTTGCGGTGGAGGAGGGGCCGGTTGCACGCACCGGCGCGCTGGGTCCGATCGAATCGGTGTACTTCCGCGACCCGGATGGCAACCTGATCGAAGTCAGCCATTACCCCGACGAAGCACAACTGCTCCGGTAGCGCCGGACCATGCGGGGCGACGCGTCAGTTCGCCCAGACGCTGTTCGGATCGCCGTTGCGGGCGCGACGCTGGCTGGCGACTGCCAGGCGGGCGAAGCCGAAGGCCATGGCCAACGCGATGGCATCGATCCAGAACAACGGCCACTGGCCCTGCGAGGCAGCGCGCCACAGCCAGTCACCATTGAGTGCGCCGTGCAGCACCGGCACCAGCGCGGTACTGATCGCCGCCGCCCACAGCAGCTCGCGTGCGGCCTGCGCCGGGCGTCGCAGCGCGGCCCACAGCGCACAGGCCGCCCAGCTGCCAAAGCAGGCCCAGCGGATGCCATGGTCTACCGCCGCCGGCGCCAGCCGTTCCAGCACCAGCGCGGTGAGGAACGCGACCGAGATCGCCACGCACAGGCCGATGCACACGCCGACCGTGGCCCGTGCCATGTTTACTCCGGCGCGCGGCTGCTGCGGCTGGCGACGCTTGCGCCGCGACTCGATCCACAGCAGGTTGCCCGAGTAGAACAGGAACGCACCGCCGAGGCCGAGCAGGAAGTACAGCCAGACCACCACGCCGTTGCCGAACTCGCCGAAGTGCAGCGCATAGGCGGCGCTGAGCGTGGCGTGGTTGGCGTCGCGCTGGCCCGGCAGCTGGGTCGCCAGTACATTGCCGGTGGCAACGTCCAGCGCCACAGCGCCGAGGGGGCCGAGCGTGCCGGTGGATTCACCGGTGATCTCGATGGTGGCGTTGGCGTCGCCGGCGTTGGCCAGCTTCAGGTAGGCCGGCTCGAAGCTGGTCACGCCCTGTGCGCGCGCCACTTCCAGCGCCCGCGCATGCAGCACGCGCAGGCTGCCCGGCGGCGAGGGGATGCCGGTCGCTTCACGCACCGGTGCGGTGTCCATCGCTGTTGGCACGGCCTGCAGGGCCTTGCCGTCGAAGATCAGCGGGTTGAGCAGGGCCATCTGCACGAACACCAGGCAGAGCAGGGCCCCGGTCACCGCGAACATCAGGTGGAAGGGCAGGCTCAGCACGCCGATCACGTTGTGCGCGTCCTGCCACAGCTGTTTCAGGTTGCGCCCCGGACGCAGCGCGAACAGGTCGCCGAGCAGCTTCGGCATATGGATCACCAGGCCGCTCAGCAGGGCCATGCCGTACAGCAGGCTGACGATGCCCATCACGTAGATGCCGGCCACGGGCAGGCCGAGGCTGTAGTGCAGCTCGTTGACCAGTTCCGCCAGCCCGGTCTGCGGCGGCGTCGGGCTGCCGGCGATCTGACCCGGCCAGGCGTAGCGCCAGCTGCCGTCATCGGCCTGCCAGTACGCGAGTGGCTGCGGGTGGTCGGCGCCGGGGAAGGTCATGCCGACGTGGCGGCGGGCTTCCGGATGCGTGGCCAGTACGTCCTCCAGCAGGTACTGCGCATCATCCAGTCCTGCCGGCAGCGCAGTGGCTGCGCCCGGCGTCTGCCACAGCGGCAGATCGTGGTGGAACAGGGTCAACGCACCGGCGTAGAAGGCCACGAACAGGCCGAAGCCAGCCACCAGGCCGACCCAGGTATGCAGGGTGGTGAACGTGCGCAGGGTCTGCGAGCTGAACTTCATGGGGCAGGTCTCATTGCACCGCGCCGAACAGGCGCAGCAGCCCAAGCACGGCGAAGCCGGCGGCGGCGCTGCCACCCAGCACCAGCCAGGCACGCAGCGCGCTGCGGAAACTGAACGCCCACAGGGCGGCCAGCATCCACAGCGGGATGAAAGCGATCAGGGACGGCACCAGCGCCCGCTGCCAGGGGCCGGGCGGCAGCCATGCCAGCAGGCCGGTCGCGGCGGCGGCCAGGAAGAAACCGGCGACGATGCCAGCGAAGGCGCGCGGCCACATCAGGGCGACTCCGGGCCGGGACGGTGCCAGGCGGCCAGGGCCGGCAACAGCATCGCCGCCAGCATCCAGGTGCACAGCATCGCCACCAGGCCGGCAGCGAAGCCGAGTTCTGCCATCCACAGCCACAGCGCAGCGGCGGCCGCGACCAGGCCGATCTGGCGGCCCAGGCGACCGGCGCGGCGCAGGCGCGGCCAGCGGCAGTGCGGCGAGGCGGCATAGAAGGCCAGCGCCGAGAACATCGCCGCCAGCATGCCCAGGCTGCAGAAGCCGAGCGTGGAAAGGCCGACGGTGATCATTGCGGACGGCTGCCGCGGCAGCGGGCCGGCGAACGCGGGGCACGGGCGGGGCCGGCGGGAGCCGGTCGGAGCGGGTGGCGCATCACGAGGTCCTGGGGGAAAGCGGGCAGGCTGGCACGGGGCGGGCTGCGTGCACATGGTAGTCATTGCGTTTTCACGCCGCCAGCGGCGGCCATTCAGCGGACCGTACGGTAGCCCTTGGGCTTTCCGGTGCGCTGGTTTAAGATCGTCACACTCCCCGACTGGAACAAGGTGGCCCGCGCCCAGCGCCGGCCGAGCGTGCGACATGAGCACTACCACCGCCCACTGTTGACCTGCCCCCGAAGGCCCTGTGTTCCAGGCGCCCTCGTGGCGCTTTTTTATTGCCCGGGCGCCGCCCCGGGACCGCTTTCCAGCCCGCCCCGCGGGCCCCGCACGAAGCCACTGCGATGATCAACATTACCCTTCCCGACGGCAGCCGCCGCGAGTTTGAAACCCCCGTCAGCGTCATGGACGTCGCCCAGTCGATCGGTGCCGGCCTGGCCAAGGCCACCATCGCCGGTGCCGTGGATGGCGTGCTGGTCGATGCCAGCGACGTCATCGACCACGATGCCAGCCTGCGCATCATCACCGCCAAGGACGAGGAGGGCGTGGAGATCATCCGCCACTCCTGCGCCCACCTGGTCGGCCACGCCGTCAAGCAGCTGTACCCGGACGTGAAGATGGTGATCGGCCCGGTGATCGCCGAAGGCTTCTATTACGACATCTACTCCGAGCGCCCGTTCACCCCGGACGACATGGCCGCGATCGAGAAGCGCATGGGTGAGCTGATCGCCCAGGACTACGACGTCATCAAGAAGATGACGCCGCGCGCGGAAGTGATCGAGATCTTCAAGGCCCGTGGCGAGGACTACAAGCTGCGCCTGATCGAGGACATGTCCGACGATATCCAGGCGATGGGCATGTACTACCACCAGGAATACGTGGACATGTGCCGCGGCCCGCACGTGCCGAACACGCGCTTCCTGAAGGCCTTCAAGCTGACCCGCATCTCCGGCGCCTACTGGCGTGGCGACGCGCAGAACGAACAGCTGCAGCGCATCTACGGCACCGCCTGGGCCGACAAGAAGCAGCTCGAGGCGTACATCAAGCGCATCGAGGAAGCCGAGATGCGCGACCACCGCCGCATCGGCAAGCAGCAGGACCTGTTCCACCTGCAGGAAGAAGCGCCGGGCCTGGTGTTCTGGCACCCCAAGGGCTGGGCGCTGTGGCAGGTGGTCGAGCAGTACATGCGCAAGGTCTACCGCAACAGCGGCTACGGCGAAGTGCGCTGCCCGCAGATCCTGGACGTGAGCCTGTGGAAGAAGTCCGGCCACTGGGACAACTACCAGGACAACATGTTCTTCACCGAATCGGAGAAGCGCACGTACGCGGTCAAGCCGATGAACTGCCCGGGCCACATCCAGGTGTTCAACCAGGGCCTGCACAGCTACCGCGACCTGCCGATCCGCTATGGTGAGTTTGGTTCCTGCCACCGCAACGAGCCGTCCGGCGCGCTGCACGGCATCCTGCGCGTGCGTGGCTTCACCCAGGACGACGGCCACGTGTTCTGCACGGAAAACCAGATCGAGTCGGAAGTGACGGCCTTCCACCAGCAGGCGCTGGCGGTTTACCAGCACTTCGGCTTCGACGAGATCCAGATCAAGATCGCCCTGCGCCCGGAATCGCGGCTGGGTGACGACGCCACCTGGGACAAGGCCGAAGGCGCGCTGCGCTCGGCACTGACCGCCTGTGGCGTGGAATGGCAGGAGCTGCCGGGCGAGGGTGCCTTCTATGGCCCGAAGATCGAGTACCACCTGAAGGACGCCATCGGCCGTACCTGGCAGCTGGGCACCATGCAGGTCGACTTCATGATGCCGGGCCGCCTGGGCGCCGAGTACGTGGACGAGAACAGCCAGAAGAAGCACCCGGTCATGCTGCACCGCGCCATCGTCGGCTCGATGGAGCGCTTCCTGGGCATCCTGATCGAGCACCATGCCGGCCAGTTCCCGGCCTGGCTGGCCCCGACCCAGGTGGTGGTGGCCAACATCACCGATGCCCAGGCCGACTACGTCTCGGGTGTGACCAAAACCCTTGCGGAGCAAGGCTTCCGCGTCAGCTCGGATTTGCGTAACGAGAAGATCGGCTATAAAATCCGCGAGCATACGTTGCAGCGCGTGCCCTACCTGCTGGTCATCGGTGACCGCGAGAAGGAAAATGGGGCTGTGGCGGTGCGTACGCGTTCTGGCGAAGATCTGGGCAGCATGAGCCTGCAGGCCTTCATCGAGCGGCTCCACGCCGAGGGCGCGTAAGCAAAGGTCCGGTCCGGGCGCACAGGCACCCGGACCGGTTCGATACCCTTGGGAGAACGTAATATCAGCACCCCTGACAACAAACAGAACCGCAAGAATCAGGAAATCCGTGTGCCGCGCGTCCGCGTGATCGGCAGTGACGGAGAAATGATCGGCGTGTTGTCGCGCGACGAAGCGCTGTCCATGGCCGAAGATGAAGGCCTGGACCTGGTCGAAATCCAGCCGCAGGCCGATCCGCC
Source organism: Stenotrophomonas maltophilia group sp. Smal32 (assembly GCF_030237085.1). Classification (NCBI taxonomy): domain Bacteria; kingdom Pseudomonadati; phylum Pseudomonadota; class Gammaproteobacteria; order Lysobacterales; family Lysobacteraceae; genus Stenotrophomonas; species Stenotrophomonas maltophilia group sp. Smal32. The sequence continues at coordinate 8,424 of NZ_JASJSI010000032.1, read as the reverse complement.
GGTCTGCAAGATCATGGACTTCGGCAAGTTCAAGTTCGAAGCGCAGAAGAAGGCCAGCGAGGCCAAGAAGAAGACCAAGCAGGTCGAGATCAAGGAAGTGAAGTTCCGTCCGGTCACGGACGAGGGCGACTACCAGATCAAGCTGCGCAAGATGCGCGGGTTCCTCGAGGATGGTGACAAGATCAAGGTCAACATCCGCTTCCGTGGCCGTGAAATGAGCCACCAGGAACTGGGCCGCGAAATGGCCAACCGGATCGAGACCGATCTGGGCGAGGACATCGTCATTGAATCCCGTCCGCGCCTGGAAGGGCGTCAGATGGTCATGATGATCGCGCCGAAGAAGAAGACCTGAGGCCTGATGGGCCGCCTTCCGGGGCGCCTGGCTGAATGGTTCAGGGTAAGGGGACGCCGTTGGCGTCCCTTTGCTTTTGCAGGAAGCCGGTGAATTGCCGGCGAAAGGGTTGCAGGGGCTGGTGGCAGGGCGGTTTTGCCTGTATCATGCCCGGCTCGACCCACCCAGGACGGGTCGTACGCCGATCATGGCAGGACGGAAAGAGCGGCCCAGGCCGCCGCCAGATCAGTCAGAAACCAGGGTCATATCCCATCAAGGACATTGCAATGCCCAAGATCAAGACCAACCGGGCAGCGGCCAAGCGTTTCCGCAAGACCGCCTCGGGCAAGTACAAGTGCGGCCACGCCAACCGTAGCCACATCCTCACGAAGAAAGCGACCAAGCGTAAGCGTAATCTGCGTCAGACGGGCCATGTCCGTGCAGAAGACGCAGGCCGTCTGGACCGCATGCTCCCTTACCTCTGAGGAACTGAAAAATGGCACGAGTTAAGCGTGGCGTACAGGCGCGTCGCCGCCACAAGAAGATTCTGGATCTCGCCAAGGGCTATTACAACGCCCGTCGCAAGGTCTTCCGCGTCGCCAAGCAGGCGGTCATCAAGGCACAGCAGTACGCCTACATCGGCCGTAAGCAGAAGAAGCGCAACTTCCGTTCGCTGTGGATCACCCGTATCAATGCGGCTGCCCGCATCAACGGCCTGAGCTACAGCCGCTTCATGAACGGTCTGCTGAAGGCCGGCATCACCCTGGATCGCAAGGTCCTGGCTGACATCGCCGTGCACGACGCAGCCGGTTTTGCTGCGCTGGCCGAAAAGGCCAAGGGCGCGCTGGCGGCATAAGTCCTTCCCGATGCCGTAACCGTTCACTCGGAACGGTGTCAGGTCAAGGCAATGCATGGGGAAGGGCGCAAGTCCTTCCCCATTCTTTTTTGGGTCCCGGCGAGGCCACGACGGCAGCGCGGGGACGGCGGTGGCGACAGGGGTCGGCCCTTCGCGCATCGCGATGGCAGATCGACTGGAGTTCCGGCCCCCCATGAGCGACATCCAATCCCTCACCACCCAGGCGCTGGCCGATGTGGCCGCCGCACAGAGCCCCGACGTGCTGGAACAGCTGCGCGTGGCCCTGCTTGGCAAGAGTGGCAGCATCACTTCGCAGCTCAAGCAGCTCGGCGCCCTGCCGGCCGACGAGCGCAAGGCCGCCGGTGAAGCGATCAACCAGGCCCGTGACGCGCTGACCCGCGCGCTGGGCGAGCGCAAGGCGCTGCTGGAAGACGCGGCACTGGATGCGCGCCTGGCCGCCGAAGCCATCGACATCACCCTGCCGGGCCGCAATGGCGACCGTGCCGGCCTGCACCCGATCACCCGCACCCTGGAACGCATCACCGGCATCTTCGGCCGGCTGGGCTACGAGCTGTCGGAAGGGCCGGAGATCGAGGACGACTGGCACAACTTCGAGGCGCTGAACTTCCCGCCGCACCACCCGGCGCGCGCCATGCACGACACCTTCTACTTCGGCGACGGCCGCCTGCTGCGTACGCATACCTCTGGTGTGCAGGTGCGCTACATGGGCGACCACGCGCCGCCGCTGCGCATGATCGCCGCCGGCAAGGTGTACCGCAGCGACAGCGACCAGACCCACTCGCCGATGTTCCACCAGGTCGAAGGCCTGCTGGTGGACGAGCATTCGACCTTCGCCGACCTGAAGGGCACGCTGGCCGAGTTCGTGCGCGCATTCTTCGAGCGCGACTTCGAGATGCGTTTCCGTCCCAGCTACTTCCCGTTCGTTGAACCGGGCGCGGAAGTGGACATCGCCTGGCAGCAGCCCGATGGCAGCACCCGCTGGCTGGAAGTGCTCGGCTGCGGCATGGTGCATCCGAACGTGCTGCGCAACGTCGGCATCGATCCGGAGCGCTACACCGGCTTTGCCTTCGGCATGGGCGTGGAGCGTTTCGCGATGCTGCGCTACGGCGTCAATGACCTGCGCGCGTTCTTCGAGAACGATGTGCGGTTCCTGAAACAGTTCGCGTAAGCCGCAACCATGTAGAGCCGAGCCATGCTCGGCTGCTCCTAAATTCGCAGGCCCAGGCGCATGCGCCGGGCCCACCAGGGTGACACCATGAAATTCTCCGAAAACTGGCTGCGCAGCCACGTCCCGACCTCCGCCTCGCGCGATGAACTGAGCGCGGTGCTGACCGCCATCGGCCTGGAAGTGGAAGAGGTGACCGCGCTTGGCGAAGGCCTCGACCACGTGGTCGTGGCTCGCATCGTCGAAGCCGTGCGCCATCCCGAAGCCGATCGCCTGCAGGTGTGCAAGGTCGATGCCGGGCAGGGCGAGCTGCTGCAGATCGTGTGCGGCGCACCGAACGCGCGCCCGGGCCTGGTCGCGCCGCTGGCGATGGTCGGTGCGCAGATCGGCGAGCTGAAGATCAAGCCGGCCAAGCTGCGTGGCGTCGAATCCAACGGCATGCTGTGCTCGGCCAAGGAGCTGGGCCTGGACAATGATGCATCCGGCCTGCTGGAGCTGCCGGACGATGCACCCGTCGGCCAGTCCCTGGTCGAGTATCTGGGGCTGCCGGACGCCAGCATCGAGATCAAGCTGACCCCGAACCGCGCCGACTGCTTCAGCCTGCGCGGCATCGCCTACGACGTCGCCGCGGCCACCCGCAGCGAAGTGCTGGATTTCGCCGCCGATGCCATTGCGCCGGTCGGCAGCCGTGAACTGTCGATCCAGCTCGATGCCGGCGCCGAAGCGCCGCGTTACCTGGGCCGCGTCATCGAAGGCGTCAACGCCGCCGCCAGGACCCCGCTGTGGATGGCCGAGCGCCTGCGCCGCAGCGGCGTGCGTCCGGTCTCGCTGCTGGTCGACATCACCCAGTACGTGATGCTGGAGCTGGGCCAGCCGATGCATGCCTACGACCTCGGCACCCTGCAGGGCAGCATCGCCGTGCGCCGTTCGCGCGCGGGCGAGAGCCTGAAGCTGCTGGACGGCCGTGACGCCGCGCTGGACGACAGCTTCCTGGTGGTCACCGATGCCGACCGTGCGGTCGGCCTGGCCGGCCTGATGGGCGGCTTCGACACCCGCGTCACCGATGACACCGCCGCGGTGTTCCTGGAGGCCGCGCACTTCGCGCCGGCCGCGATCATGGGCCGTGGCCGCAAGCTGGGCCTGCACACCGATGCCGGTCATCGCTTCGAGCGTGGCGTCGATCCGGCACTGCCGCGCACCGCCATCGAATACGCCACCCGCCTGGTGCTGGACCTGGCCGGCGGTACCCCGGCGCCGGTCACCGAGGCCGTGCGTGAAGCCGATCTCCCGCAGCCGGCAACCATCGTGCTGCGCCGCGCCCGCATCACCCGCGTGCTCGGCATCACCATCGACGACGCCGAAGTCGAGCGCATCCTGCGCGCGCTGGGCATGGACGTGGCTGCCACGGCCGAGGGCTGGCAGGTCGCCGCGCCGAGCCGTCGCTTCGACATTGCCATCGAAGAAGACCTGATCGAAGAACTGGCCCGCATCCACGGTTACGAGCAGATCCCGACCACGCTGCCGGGCGGTGCCTCGCGCGTGGCGATGCCGAGCGAGACCCAGCTGGACGCGCTGAGCGTGCGTCGCCAGCTGGTCGCCCGCGACCAGCAGGAAACCGTCAACTTTGCCTTCGTCGACCACGCGCTGCTGACCCAGTGGCAGTTGCGCGACGGCCTGGTGCCGCTGGCCAACCCGCTGTCGGCGGAACTGGCGGTGATGCGCCCGTCGCTGCTGCCGGGCCTGGTCGCCACCCTCGGCCGCAATGCCGCGCGCCAGCTCGGCCGCGTGCGCCTGTTCGAGATCGGGCGCGTGTTTGTCCAGCAGGCCGGGGACGGCCAACCGGCACCGCTGGAAACCCCGCGCGTGGCCGCTGCGGTCTGTGGCGATGCGCAGGCGGTGCAGTGGGGCCTGCCGACCCGCAAGGTCGACTTCCACGACCTGAAGGGCGACCTGGAATCGCTGGCCGCGGCCAGTGGTGCGCAGCTGGAGTTCCGCCCGTCGGCCCGTCCCTATGGCCACCCGGCGCGTTCGGCCGAGGTGTTCCGCGATGGCGTGGCGATCGGCTGGATCGGCCAGATCCACCCGCGCCTGGCCAGGGCGATGGACATCGAAGCCGACGTCTATGCCTTCGAACTGGACCTGGAACCGCTGGCCGCCCGTCGCCTGCCGCGTGCGGGCGAGCTGTCGCGCTTCCCGGCAGTGCGCCGTGACCTAGCGTTCCTGGTGCCTGAACAGGTGGCCTGGGCCGACCTGGCGGCGACCGTCCGCCAGGCCGCCGGCCCACTGCTGCGCGACCTGAACCTGTTCGACCGCTATGTCGGCCAGGGCGTCGAGCCGGGATTCAAGAGTCTCGCTATGGGCTTGATTTTGCAGGACAAGTCGCGCACTCTGACGGACCGCGACGTGGATGCGGTGGTGGCCGAGGCGGTCACTGCCATCGAGCGTGAACACCACGCCCGGATCCGCGGCTGAGCGGGCAGCACTCGGGGGTAGCAGGCAATGGCATTGACCAAGGCGGAGATGGCGGAAAAGCTGTTCGACGAAGTCGGTCTGAACAAGCGGGAAGCCAAGGAATTCGTCGACGCGTTTTTCGATGTGCTGCGTGAAGCATTGGAACAGGGACGTCAGGTGAAGCTGTCGGGCTTCGGTAATTTCGATCTGCGGCGCAAGAACCAGCGCCCGGGTCGCAACCCCAAGACCGGCGAGGAAATTCCGATTTCCGCCCGTACGGTGGTCACCTTCCGTCCGGGCCAGAAGCTCAAGGAGAGGGTGGAAGCTTATGCTGGATCCGGGCAGTAACCGCGAACTACCGCCGATCCCGGCCAAGCGCTACTTCACCATTGGTGAAGTCAGCGAGCTGTGCGACGTCAAGCCGCACGTCCTGCGCTACTGGGAAACCGAGTTTCCCAGCCTTGAGCCGGCCAAGCGCCGAGGCAACCGCCGCTACTACCAGCGCCACGACGTGCTGATGGTGCGGCAGATCCGCAGCCTGCTGTACGAACAGGGCTACACCATCGGTGGTGCACGCCTGCGCCTGGATGGCCCCGATGCCCGCGAGGAATCGGCGTTGAGCAACCAGATCATCAAGCAGGTGCGCATGGAGCTGGAAGAAGTGCTGCAGTTGCTGCGCCGCTGATCCCATTTCCATCGTAATCCGCTATACTTCACGGCCCGCCGCACTGGCGGGCACATCGCAGCATCAGTCGGGGCGTAGCGCAGCCTGGTAGCGCATCTGCCTGGGGGGCAGAGGGTCGTCGGTTCGAATCCGGCCGTCCCGACCACTGTGATGAATCAAGAAGCCTGCGCAGCGATGCGTGGGCTTTTTTGTGAGCGCGGTGTATGCTGCGCGCCACTCGTACTACCGCGGCTGCTGAACCCGGTACTCACGAGAACACATCATGGAATCTGCAAGAAACCGTGCCTGGCGTCGCAGCCAGGCTCGCAACCGCGGTGGCGACCGCGCTACGACCGCCTACAGCTACAAGCCCGAGAAGAACTGGAAGCTGCTGTATACGCGCGATGCCAAGCTCGCGCGTGCACGCCAGCTGGGCTTCACCTATCCGGTCCTCAGCGCCCGCCAACTGCAGGAACAGGAATGATCAACCTGCTGTTCGTCTGCAGCCGCAACCAGCTGCGCAGCCCGACCGCCGAAGCCATGTGGCGACGGCGGCCCGGCTTCGCAGCGCTGTCGGCCGGCACCAGCCCACATGCACGACGCCCCATCGGCCCGGCGGATATCCGCTGGGCCGATGTCATCTTCGTGATGGAGGCCAAGCACCAGCATCGCCTGCAGGCCACGTACGCACGCCTGCTGGAGCACAAGCGCCTGCATTGCCTGGACATCCCCGACGACTATCGCTGCATGGATCCGGTGTTGATGGACCTGCTGGACGCCAAGGTGGCCGTGTATCTCGATCAGCTGCCGGCAAAGCGGTAGATCAACTCCGGATCGCCTTTGTCCAGTCCATGCACGATGCCGTGGTCGATGAAACCGGGCGTGGCGAGCAAGCGTTGCATGCTGGTGCTGGTGCTGGTGCTGGATGCATGGGGCGAAGTGAAGCGCTTGCCATGGCCCTGCAGCGCGATGGCGTGCGCGTGAGCAATCGCTGCAGCCAGCGCGCGGCCGGCAGTCAATACACCCGGAACTCGGCCCTGCAGCCATCGCTGACCCAGATGCCGCGGCGGTCCCAGCCCCAGTTGTGGTCTTCGATGCAGGTCGTCACCGATTTCTGCTTGACCATGCGCACCTCATGACGCACGCGGATGCGGCATTCCTTGTCCTTCTTTTCGTAGGACTCACAGACCAGGCGTTCACCCTCATCGTCGCGATCACGGCCCCTGCCGCGTCCCGGCCAGCGGCCATGTTCATCGGCGACAAACTCGGCACGGCAGCCATCGGTCACCCAGAGCATGCGACGGCTCTGGCCCCAGTTCTGGTTTTCCACGCAGCGGGTGACCGATAGTTGCCTGGCCAGGCGCATCGGGCCCTCGATCGGGCATTGCTCGGTCTTGTTGAACTGGGATTCGCAGCGAAGTGCGGGAATGTGCGCTGCGTCGTAATCCTGGGCAGCCACGGTGGTGGCTGCAAGCAGCATGGCCAGGGAGATGCCGCCAATCGGCAGCAGCAGGCGATGGGTCATGGGGGCCTCGTTGAGGGAGCGGGCGGCAAGAATGACCCAGCCCGGGTCCATTGGAACGCTTCGTTCCCGACGTGGCTCAGTGGGGATTTAGTAGTGCGCGCGGGTCCATGCAGAGGCTTACATCCCGTATCATCGCTGCACATCCGATCGCATCGGGTTACACCTTCTTACATGTCTTCCACGCCTGTCGGCGCGGCCTGTGGCGGCCGTCACTGGCGCGCGGCCGGCCTGTGGAGGACGATGCGCGGACCACGACGACCACAGGGGGTTGCGTTGATCAGCAGTATCGTCATTCATCGCTCGGTAGGCGCAGGCGCCGCCGAGGTGCAGGTCCTGGACACCACCTTCAAGGGCAAGCATGTGTTCGTTGCCTGGGGGCTGCGCGGGCCGGAACTGACCCGCAGCGCGGACCCGGCTGCCACTGTGGCTGCGCGCAAGGCGCTGCAGTCCGTGGCAGGGCACAGCGAAGGGCCGCGCAGCCCGGAAGTGTTCATTGCCAACCAGTCTGCGGTGGCGATCACCGTCTATCGCCTGCTCACCGATGCGCGCTCGGGAGATGGCGTCTTCTTCCTGTGCGATTCGCAGGCCGTGGTCGACTGGTTGATCACCGCGCTGGAAGTCCGCGACGCGGGCTGATTCCGCGTCGCGCATTGCGGCGTCTCAGCCGAGTGCTGCATCCACCGCAGCCAGCGCATGCAGGGTGGTGGTGTCGAACAGCGGTACTGCGCTGTCTTCCGGCCGTACCAGCAGCATGATCTCGGTACAGCCCAGGATGATCGCTTCAGCGCCGCGCTCGACCAGGCGCGCGATCACGCCGGCGTAGAGCTGCCGCGAGCGCTCGCTGACCACGCCGGCAATCAGCTCCTGGTAGATGATGTCGTGCACGTTGCGGCGGTCATCGGCGTCAGGCACCACTACCTCCAGGCCGAAGCGTTCCTGCAGGCGGCCTCGATAGAAGTCCTGCTCCATGGTGAAGGCCGTACCGAGCAGGCCCACTTTGCGCGCGCCTGCCTGCAGGATCGCAGTCGCGGTCGGATCGGCGATGTGCAGCAGCGGCAGCGTGCAGGCCGCCTCGATGCGATCGGTCAGCTTGTGCATGGTGTTGGTGCAGATCAGCAGCAGGTCGGCGCCGCCCGCCTGCAGGCGCCGCGCGCCATCGACCATGTGATCACCCAGGGCGTCCCAGTCGCCGTCGTGCTGCAGCTGCTTGATGCCGGCGAAATCCACCGACCACAGCAGCAGCTGCGCGGAGTGCGCGCCTCCGAGCCGCCGCCGGACCTGCTCATTGATGAGGCGGTAGTACTGGGCCGAACTTTCCCAACTCATGCCGCCGATCAGGCCGAGGGTCTTCATGCGCTGCTCCAGGGAAGAGGCGGCCATTGCAGCACAATGAGGAAGGGCATTGCACAAC
>NZ_JASJSI010000031.1:0-47254 GCF_030237085.1 Stenotrophomonas maltophilia group sp. Smal32 | reverse complement strand
CCGGCACTCCTATATATTTGTTTGTTGTGCGGGTAATTGGAATGGGGTTGGCGGTGGGCGAGATATTTCAAATAAAAGGCGAAGTATATTTGCGCATGGGTTTAGCGGGGCCGAATTGTGGCGGGCGGGTGCCGGGGGGCGGCCCGCGCCCGGGTGCGGGTGGTTTGCAAAAAAAACCGCCAACCGGTGGGGTGGGAGCCCTTTCGAAGGAATGGGCGCCCGACCCCGATGCACATGCTCACCCCCAGGCGATCAACCCGATCGCCAGCACCGCCAGCGCAAGACCCGCGCGGTTCCACTTCGTGGTTGCCTCGCCGAACGCGAACACGCCCACCAGTGCACCCAGCACCACCACGCCGATGTTCATGCCGGCGAACACGGTGGCTGGGCTCTCCGGCATCGACTGATGCGCGTGCACATAGAAAAGAATGTTGCCGCCATTGAGCAGGCCCAGCAGTGCACCCGCGCCGAGATTGCGCCAGGCCAGCCGGCTGCGGCCACTGACATGCCGCCACAGCTGCAGCGCCAGCATCAGTACGAAGGCCACGCTGAAGCTGGCCAGCACCGCCGCCATCGACGGCGTGCCCGACAGCGCCACCTGCTTGAGCAGCACGTCGACCACCGCGAACCCGGCCCAGACGCCCAGCAGCCAGCCCCAGCCACCGGGTGAGGACGACACCGCCGGTCCGCGCGGGCGCAGGCTGATCGCCACCATGGCGACCAGGCCCAGCGCCAGGCCGACCAACTTCCACGGCGTGGCGGTCTGGCCGAAGAACAGGAACGCGGCGGCCAATGACAGCAGCAGCGACAGCCGCTGCGCCACGTCGCTGCGGACGATGCCGGCCACCGCCACCGCGCGGCCCAGCACCAGGAAGATCGACGGCAGCACCACCGCCAGCGCCAGCAATGACAGCCACGGCGCATGCGGCGCGCGCAGTGCATCCAACGGCGGCTGCAGCACCGCGGCGGTGAGCGTTGCAGCGACCAGATAGTTCCAGGTGACCATCTGCGCGACATCCAGCTGGCGGCGGTTGGCCAGCTTCAACACCACCGAAACCAGCACGCTGCAGATCACGGCCAAGGACAGGTAGAGCATGGGGCGGGCACAGGGCAGGGGCGGGGGACGGTATCATGGTGCCATGCACAAGCCCTTGTTCCCCGTTGCCCCCGGCGAAACCGCCTGCCTCGAACTGGACGGCCCGGCCGGCCCGCTGGAAGTGGTCGTCGACCTGCCCAAGGCCGATGTGCCGGTGCAGCCGATCGTGGCCATCATCTGCCACCCTTTGTCCACCGAAGGCGGCACCCTGCACAACAAGGTGGTCACCATGACCGCCACCACCCTGCGCGAGCTGGGCATCGCCACGGTGCGCTTCAACTTCCGCAGCGTCGGTGGTTCGGCCGGTGAGTTCGACCACGGCGTGGGCGAGCAGGATGACCTGAAGGCCGTGGCTGCCTGGGTGCAGAGCCAGCGCCCCGACGACCGCCTGTGGCTGGCCGGTTTCAGTTTCGGTTCGTTCGTTTCGCTGAAGGCCGCTGCCGCGCTGCAGCCCGAAGCGCTGATCTCGATCGCGCCGCCGGCCGGTCGCTGGGATTTCGATGGCATCGCACCGCCGGCGCGCTGGCTGGTGATCCAGGGCGAGCAGGACGAGATCGTCGACCCGCAGGCCGTCTACCAGTGGCTGGACACGCTGGACTTCCCGCATGAGCTGGTGCGCATGCCCGAGACCAGCCACTTCTTCCACCGCAAGCTGATCGACCTGCGCGGCGCGCTGACCCACGGCGTGAAACATTGGCTGGGCGCAGCGGCATGAGTGCAACCGAGTTGACCCCGTCGCAGCGGTACGCGGAAGGGGTCGCCCGTGGCGACTGGCAGAACGACCCGGCCCAGCATGCTGCGCTGGCCGAGCTGGACCGCATCCACCTGGGCCTGCTGGACAGCGCCGAGGACGGCTGGCTGGACCGCCTGTCCTCGTTCTGGAAGAAGCCGGAGCCGGTGAAGGGCCTGTATTTCTGGGGTGGCGTCGGCCGCGGCAAGACCTTCCTGGTCGACCTGTTCTACGACGGGCTGCCGATCAAGCAGAAGTACCGCACGCATTTCCATCGCTTCATGCGCAGCGTCCACGAGCGCCTGCGCGAGCACCAGGGGCAGAGCGACCCGCTGGCGAAGATCGCCCAGGAGTGGCGCAGCAACCTGCGCGTGCTGGTGCTGGACGAGTTCTTCGTCACCGACATCGGCGATGCGATGCTGCTGGCGCGGCTGCTGGAACGCCTGTTTGCCGAAGGCGTGACCCTGGTCACCACTTCCAACACGGCGGTGGAGAACCTGTACCTCAACGGGCTGCAGCGCGAGAGCTTCCTGCCGGCGATCGGCCTGCTGCAGCGGTTCTGCGTCGAGCTGTACGCCGAAGGCACCGAGGATTACCGGATGCGCGCGCTGACCCGCTCGCCGGTGTACCGCGCGCCGCTGGCCGCCGACAGCGACGACTGGCTGGCCACGCGCTGGAACGAACTGAGTGGTGGTCAGCCGGCCAAGCCCGGCAACATCGAGATCGAGGGCCGCAAGATCCCGGTCCGTGGCCGCGGCAAGAGCATTGCCTGGTTCGATTTCGCCGCGCTGTGCGAAGGTCCGCGCGGCCCGTCGGATTACATCGAGATCGCGCACGAGTTCAACACGGTGCTGCTCGGCGGCATTCCCGCCTTTGACCGCCTGAACGAAGATGCCGCGCGCCGCTTCGTCAACCTGATCGATGAGTTGTACGACCGCCACGTCAACCTGGTGTGCACCGCAAGCACCTCGCCGATCGAGCTGTACACCGGCCAGCGCCTGCAGGGTGCGTTCGAGCGCACCGCCTCGCGCCTGATCGAGATGCAGAGCGCCGAGTACCTGGGTACCCCGCACCGGGCGTGAGGGTCGTGCCGTTTGTAGAGCCGCGTGGTTATCGGGAGGGCGCCAAGGCGTCGTCACGCGGCCGCTCCTCCGGCCCGGCCGACACATGCAGCCCCGAACCGCTGCCATGCTCTACCCGCACGCTGTCGCCGCGCTCCAGCAGCCGCAGCGGCTGTCCCTGGTAGCGCAGCTCCAGCGCGTCGTGGGCATCCGCCAGCGACTGCACCAGCGGGCATAGCGCCATGGCCCTGGCTTCCAGCTGCTGGCTGCGCGCTTCCATGCGGCGGTCGACCTCGGCATCGAGGCGGTCGGCGCGGCGCTCCATGGCGCCGGCGCGGCCGGTGAATACCTGCCACAGCACGCTGCGGGTCATCGACGTGGCCATTGTCTCGGCCATCTGCTCGATGTGCGCGTCGAAGCCATCGCCGAAAGTGTCCTGCTCCCAGTAGCCGCGGCCGAGGCTGGCCTCGATCCAGTCCTGCATCTCGCCACGCATCGCCCGCATCTGGCGGTTGCGGGACTTGCCGGTGATGGCTTCGAAGGCGGCGTCCAGCGCATCGAAGGTGACCCCGGAGACTTCATGGGCGAGCGCGGTGGCGGCGGGCATCAGCTGGCGGGCGCCGGCCTCCATCTGCCGCAGGCGGGCAGCGTCGGCGGCGCTGACCGGCACCATCGTGCCGTCCAGGCTCAGCTCGCCGTCGTGGAACACCACTTCATGCGGCGCCTGCGGGCCATGCCGCAGCCAGATGCCACCGCTGTCCACCAGCACGTCGTAGTCGGTGTGGATGCCGCACTGGTCCGAACGCAGGCCCGGCCCCTCGGCGGCCAGCGCGGGAGCGGTGAACAGAGCGGGCAGCAGTGCCAGCAGGGGCAGTCGCAGGTGCATCGGATCATCCTTCTCCGCAGGCGAGGGGCCAGCATCGGCTGCCCGCGCGCGGGCGTCACCGGCCGGAAGTCACCCGTCCACCGCATTCCCACCGGCTGCCCACCACCTATCCACAGGGTTGTCCCTAGCCAGCTTCATCACTGTCATGTGAAGCTCTCATTGTTCCGTTTCCGCGGTGTGTTGTGCCACCGCAGTGACGCCTTTCGGGCTTGACTGCGCAGCCCGTTCCGGCAGGTCTGAAGCGTCTGATCAGGGCGCCGATGGCACGATCCTTGCGGCGCAAGGGATTGCCGAATTTCACTACATTTGGCGTTGACGGACCCCATTACCCCCACTATCTTGTGGCCGTCGGTCGCAGCAACCCCAAGTCTGGGGGTTGGCAGCAGCACCCATCCGCGATCGTCAACGGCAGTGGCAGGCGCAGGGTCTCATTCCCTGCGACGCCGTCCTGCCATCCTGGGCCGTCATGTCCCGGGCTGCGTCACCCCGATGCATCGAGCACCCCCAATCACGCCAAGAGGACATACGCCGTGAGCACCGAATCCAGCGCCACCATCGAGAAGGAAAGCGAGTTCCTGTTGACGTCGCCGCCGACGGCCAACGCGATGAGTGTGACCAAGCGCAACGGGACCACCGAACTGGTGGACCTGAACAAGATCGTGCGCGCGGTGCAGCGTTCCTCTGAAGGCCTGCACGCCGTCGATCCGATGCGCGTGGCCACCCGCACCATTTCCGGCCTGTACAACGGCGCCACCACCCGCGAGCTGGACGAACTGTCCATCCGCACCGCCGCCCTGCTGATCGGTGAAGAGCCCGAGTACGGCCGCCTTGCTGCGCGCCTGCTGGCCAACTACATCGCCAAGGAAGTCTCGGGCCAGGAAATCTACGCTTTCTCGCAGTCGGTCAGCCGTGGCCATGAAGTCGGCCTGATCAACGACCGCCTGCTGAACTTCGTGCAGACCAACGCGCGCAAGCTCAACGATGCCATCGACATCTCGCTGGACCTGAACTTCGATTACTTCGGCCTGCGTACCCTGTACGACCGTTACCTGCTGCGCCACCCGCACACCCGCAAGGTGATCGAGACCCCGCAGCAGTTCTTCCTGCGCATCGCCAGCGCGCTGAGCGAGGACGTGTCCGAGACCCTGGCGCTGTACAAGCGCATGGGCAACCTGGACTACCTGCCGTCCAGCCCGACCCTGTTCAACTCCGGTACCACCCACGAGCAGCTGTCCTCGTGCTTCCTGCTGGATTCGCCGCAGGACTCGCTGGAGTCGATCTATTCCAAGTACGGCGACATCGCCCAGCTGTCGAAGTTCTCCGGCGGCATCGGCGTCAGCTACACCCGCGTGCGTTCGCGTGGTTCGCTCATCAAGTCGACCAACGGCCACTCCAACGGCATCGTGCCGTGGCTGAAGACCATGGATTCGTCCGTGGCCGCGGTGAACCAGGGCGGCAAGCGCAAGGGCGCGGCCTGCGTCTACCTGGAAACCTGGCACGCCGACATCGAGGACTTCCTCGAACTGCGTGACAACACCGGTGACGAAGCCCGCCGTGCGCACAACCTGAACCTGGCCAACTGGGTGCCGGACCTGTTCATGAAGCGCGTCGAAGCCGACCAGGAATGGTCGCTGTTCGATCCGCGCGTGGTGCCGGAGTTCACCGACCTGTTCGGCGAAGCCTTCGAAGCCGCCTACCTGCAGGCCGAAGCGCAGGGCAAGGCCAACCGCACCATCTCTGCCCGCAAGCTGTACGCCCGCATGATGCGTACGCTGGCCGAGACCGGCAACGGCTGGATGACCTTCAAGGACAAGTGCAACCGCGCCAGCAACCAGACCCTGCGTCCGGGCAACGTGATCCACCTGTCCAACCTGTGCACCGAAATCCTGGAAGTCACTTCCAACGATGAAACCGCGGTGTGCAACCTGGGTTCGATCAACCTGGGCAACCACTTCGACGAGCACAACGAGTTCGACTTCGAGAAGCTGGCCGAGACCGTGCGCCTGGCCGTGCGCCAGCTCGACCGCGTCATCGACCTGAACTTCTACCCGATCGAAACCGCGCGCCGTGCCAACCTGCGCTGGCGTCCGGTCGGCCTGGGCTGCATGGGCCTGCAGGACGTGTTCTTCCGCAAGCGCCTGCCGTTCGACAGCGCCGAAGCCCGCGCGCTGTCGAAGAAGATTGCCGAAGCGATCTACTTCCACGCGCTGGAAACCTCCTGCGAGCTGGCCCAGGAACGCGGCAAGCACCCGTCGTTCAACGACACCCGTGCCGCCAGCGGCGAACTGCAGTTCGACGCCTGGAACGTGGTGCCGGAAGACACCGCGCGCTGGGATGCCCTGCGTGAGCGCATCAAGGAACACGGCCTGCGCAACTCGCTGATGATCGCGATCGCCCCGACCGCGACCATCGCCTCGATCGCCGGCTGCTACGAGTGCGTCGAGCCGCAGGTGTCCAACCTGTTCAAGCGCGAGACCCTGTCCGGTGACTTCCTGCAGGTCAACCGCTACCTGGTGAACGAGCTGAAGAAGCTGGGCCTGTGGACCGCCGACATGCGCGACGCCATCAAGCTGGCCGAAGGTTCCATCGCCGGCGTGGCGCAGATTCCGGAAACGCTGCGCGAGGTCTACCGCACCGCGTGGGAACTGCCGATGCGTTCGCTGATCGACATGGCCGCCGAGCGTGGCGCCTTCATCGATCAGTCGGCCTCGCTCAACCTGTTCATGGAAAGCCCGAACATCGGCGCGATGTCCTCCATGTACATGTACGCCTGGAAGCAGGGCATCAAGACCACCTACTACCTGCGTTCGCGCCCGGCCACCAAGATCGCCAAGACCACGGTGAGTGCCGCCGCACCGGCCAAGGTGTTCAGCCCGGACGAAGCCATCGCCTGCTCGCTGGAAAACCCGGAAGCCTGCGAGGCCTGCCAGTAAGACGCGGCGTGCCGGCCTTGCCGGCACCTCGCACCTGTAGAGCCGAGCCATGCTCGGCTGCCGCACGGAAACACCCAGGTAGCGCCGGGCCATGCCCGGCGTTTTGACCCGAGAAGACAAGGAAACACCCATGGCCGACAAGCCCAAGCAGATGCTGCTCGATCCCGGTTTTGAACTGACCCTGCGCCCGATGCGCTACCCGCAGTTCTATGACATGTACCGGAACGCGATCAAGAACACCTGGACGGTGGAAGAGATCAACTTCCAGATCGACATCACCGACCTGCACAGCAAGATGTCGCCGGGTGAGCGCCACCTGATCCACCGCCTGGTCGCGTTCTTCGCCACCGGCGACTCGATCGTGTCCAACAACCTGGTGCTGAACCTGTACCAGCACCTCAATGCGCCGGAAGCGCGCATGTACCTGTCGCGCCAGCTGTATGAAGAAGCGCTGCACGTGCAGTTCTACCTCACCCTGCTCGACAACTACCTGCCGGATCCGGAAGAGCGCGCCAAGGCGTTCTCGGCGGTGGAGAACATCGACTCGATCAAGAAGAAGGCCGATTTCTGCTTCAAGTGGATCGACTCGATCCAGAGCCTGACCCGCATCGAGACCCGCGAACAGCGCCGCCAGTTCCTGCTCAACCAGATCTGCTTCGCTGCCTGCATCGAAGGCCTGTTCTTCTTCGCTGCGTTCGCCTACGTGTACTACTTCCGTTCGCGCGGCCTGCTGCCGGGCCTGGCCTCGGGCACCAACTGGGTGTTCCGCGACGAGAGCGCGCACATGGAGTTCGCGTTCGAGTCGGTGCGCGTGGTGCGTGAGGAAGAGCCGGACCTGTTCGACGATGAAATGAAGCAGCAGGTCTACGACATGCTGGCCGAAGCCATCGAATGCGAAGTGCAGTTCGCCGAGGACGTGCTGTCCGGCGGCGTGGCCGGCATCTCGACCCGCGACATGCGCCAGTACCTGCAGCACTGCGCCGACCAGCATTTCGCCAAGCTGGGCATGGAAAAGAAGTACAACGTGCGCAACCCGCTGCCGTTCATGGAACTGCAGGATGTGCAGGAGCTGACCAACTTCTTCGAACGCCGCGTCTCGGCCTACCAGGTGGGCGTGCAGGGCGAAGTGGCCTTCGACATGAACTTCTGATCGAACCGGTCAGGCCTGCCGCAACGAAGAACCCCGGCCAATGCCGGGGTTCTTCGTTTCTGTAGAGTCGAGCCATGCTCGATTGATCTTCGCGAACAGCAGTGGAGCATGGCTCCACTCTACAAAGGGCGGTTACCGCCGCCCTTCCACCGCCATTCGCACCGCCAGCCCGGCCAGTACCGTGCCCATCAGCCAGCGCTGCACCGCCTGCCAGGTCGGGCGCGCAGCCAGGAAGCCGGCGATGCTGCCTGCAGTCAGCGCGATCATACCGTTCACGCTGACGCTGACCAGGATCTGGGTGGAGCCCAGCACGATCGACTGCATCAGCACGCTGCCTTCGCCGTCCGGGTGCAGGAACTGCGGCAGCAGCGACAGGTACATCACGGCCACCTTCGGGTTCAGCAGATTGGTCAGAAAGCCCATCGTGAACAGCTTGCGCGGGCTGTCCTGCGGCAGGTCGCGCACCGCGAACGGCGAACGGCCACCCGGCTTGAGCGCCTGCCAGGCCAGGTACAGCAGGTACAGCGCGCCGCCGATGCGCAGCGCGTCGTAGGCGAACGGTACCGTCATCAGCAGGGCGGTGATGCCCAGCGCCGCGCACAGCATGTAGAACACGAAGCCCAGCGCCACCCCGCCCAGCGAGATCAGTCCCGCCATCGGCCCCTGGCAGATCGAGCGCGAGATGACGTAGATCATGTTCGGCCCGGGCGTGATCACCATGGCCAGCGAGATCAGTGCAAAGGCCAGAAGGTCGGAAGTGGCGGGCATGGGTGGTCCTGGCGGTGGTCGTGGCGCAGTGTAGCGCCTGCCATGGACGCGGCCTGCGCAGGCACCACTGCCAGGTGGCCATTGCACATTCGTTCCGATGGCCGTCACGCCGGTCGCATAAAATCACGGGACCCCACACACCGAAGCCGCTCCCATGACCCCGATTCCCGAGACCGTGCCGCCCACCGAAGTGCGCATGGCCGAAATCGTCTTCCCCAACCACACCAACCACCTCGGCACCCTGTTCGGTGGCCAGGCGCTGGCGTGGATGGACAAGGCCGCCTTCCTGGCCGCCGCCCGCTACTCACGCCGCACCGTGGTGACCGCGCGCAGCGACCAGGTCGACTTCAAGCTGCCGATCCGCATCGGCCAGATGGTCGAGACCATCGGCCGCATCGTCGAAGTCGGCCGCAGCTCGATGAAGGTCGAGGTGGAGCTGGTCGCCGAGGACCTGCACAGCGGCGAGCGCAAGCTGTGTACCCGCGGCCACTTCGTGATGATCGCGCTGGACGAGGAAGGCCACCCGATCGCGGTGCCGCCCCTGCCGGCGGCCTGACCCGGCCAACTGACCAGCGCTTGCGGGGGCGCCCACGCGCCCCCATCTGGCTCCCATGACCCCGCCGCTGACCGACTTCATCGACCGCGCCCAGCGCCTGTTCGTGCTGACCGGCGCCGGCTGCAGCACTGCCTCGGGCATTCCCGACTACCGCGATGCCGACGGCCAGTGGAAACGCACGCCGCCGGTGACCTACCAGGCCTTCATGGGCGAGGCGGCCACCCGCCAGCGTTACTGGGCGCGCAGCCTGCTGGGTTGGCCGCGCTTCGGCCTGGCCCGGCCCAACGGCACCCACCAGGCCCTGGCCGCCCTGGAAGCGCGCGGCACGCTGCAGGTGCTGCTGACCCAGAACGTGGATGGCCTGCACCAGCGCGCCGGCAGCCACAACGTGATCGACCTGCATGGCCGCCTGGACCAGGTGCGCTGCATGGGCTGCGAACGCCGCAGCGGCCGCGAGGACTTCCAGCAGCGCCTGCTGGACGCCAACCCGGGCTGGGACGCGCTGGAGGCCGGCATCGCCCCGGATGGCGATGCCGATCTGGAGACCGATTTCTCCAGCTTCGTGGTGCCCGATTGCCCGTCCTGCGGCGGCCTGCTGAAACCGGACGTGGTGTTCTTCGGCGAAAACGTGCCCCGTGAACGCGTGGCGGCGGTGCATGACCACCTGCAACAGGCTGATGCCGTGCTGGTGGTGGGCTCGTCGCTGATGGTCTATTCCGGCTTCCGCTTCGTGCAGGCGGCCGCGAAGGCAGGGTTGCCGGTGGCGGCGCTGAATCGTGGCCGTACCCGTGCCGACGACCTGCTGCAGTTCAAGGACGAGCGGGACTGCGCCGAGGCGTTGGCCGGTTGGGTGGCGGGCTGAGCCGAGCGCGGGCTCGGCTCTACAAGGGGGTGTTGGTTTCTGTAGAGCCGAGCCCACGCTCGGCTTCAGCAGGCCGCGCGAAACAGCGATCCATCCAGACGGTTGATTCGCAGGCCGTGCGGCGGTGCAATACGCACCCCTTCGTCGTCCATCACCGTCTTGAGCCAGTTGTTTTCGCCGATTTCGTTCGGCCCCCTGACCCTGTCCAACCGCATCGTCATCGCGCCGATGTGCCAGTACTCCGCCGAGGACGGCCGCGCCAGCGACTGGCACGCCATGCACCTGGGCAACCTGGCGCAGTCCGGTGCCGGCCTGCTGATCCTGGAAGCCACCGCCGTCGAACCGCGCGGCCGCATCAGCTGGGCCGACCTGGGCCTGTGGGACGATGGCACTGAAGCCGCGCTGGCACAGGTGCTGGCCAGCGTCCGCCGCTGGTCGCCGATGCCGTTGGGCATCCAGCTCGGCCACGCCGGCCGCAAGGCCTCGGTGAACCGGCCTTGGGACGGCGGCGGCCAGCTGCCGGCCGACGATACCCGTGGCTGGACTACGGTGGCGCCGTCGCCGCTGCCGTTCCATGCCGCCGATCCAGCGCCGCAGGAACTTGACGAGACCGGCATCGCCGACGTCATCGCCGCCTTCGCCGCCAGCGCGGTGCGTGCCGAGCGCCTGGGCTTCGAACTGATCGAGCTGCACGCCGCGCACGGTTACCTGCTGCATCAGTTCCTGTCGCCGTTGAGCAACCGCCGCACCGATGGTTACGGTGGCTCGCTGCCCAACCGCCTGCGCCTGCTGGTGGAAGTGTTCGACGCCGTGCGTGCGGCGGTATCGGACAAGGTCGCTGTGGGCGTGCGCATCTCCGCCAGCGACTGGGTCGATGGCGGCTGGGATCTGGTGCAGAGCGAGGCGCTGGCGCAGGTGATGGACGCGCGCGGCTGCGATTTCCTGCATGTCTCCAGCGGCGGCCTGGACGAGCGCCAGAAGATCACCGTCGGCCCGGGTTACCAGGTGCCGTTCGCGGCGGCGATCAAGGCCAAGGTGCGCATGCCGGTCATCGCGGTGGGCATGATCACCGAACCGGAACAGGCCGAATCGATCCTGCGCCATCGCCACGCCGATGCCGTGGCCCTGGCGCGCGGCATCCTCTACGACCCGCGTTGGCCGTGGCATGCCGCAGCTGCACTGCGCGAGAGCGTGGTACCGGCGCCGCAGTACCTGCGCTGCGAGCCGCGCGACGCGCGTGGCGTGTTCAAGGCACGCTGAGGCTCACACCCGCCAGGCGGGCGCCATGCCGGCCTGCAGGTGTTCGAACAGCGCGCGGATCTTGGCGGTGAAGTCGCGGCGGTCACTGACGCAGAAGTAGACCTCCATCGGTTCCGGGCGCCACGCGGTATCGGCGCCGAACACCGCCTGCAGGCGGCCATCGCGCAGGTAGGGCTCGGCCACGAACGCAGCCAATCGAGTGATGCCGGCACCGGCCGCCGCCAGCGTCGCCAGCGCATCGATGTCATCGCAGACCATGCTTGGTGGCAGCGCGGCGTCCACGCGCTGGCCGTCCTTCAGCAGGCCCCAGCGCAATGGCCGGCCATCGGTGGGGAAGCGGTGCAGCAGACCACGATGGCTGCCCAGGTCGGAGGGTTGCCGCGGGGTGCCGTGCGCCTTCAGATAGGCCGGCGAGGCGCAGAACACGAACGGTACGCGCGCCAGCTGCCGTGCGACCACGCCGTCCTCCAGCTGTGCGCCGATGCGGATGCTGGCATCCACGGCTTCAGGGCCATGCTGCACGGCACGGTCGGTCAGGCGCAGTTCCAGCTGCAGTTGCGGGTAGCGTTGCTGCAGTGACGGCAGCAACGGCGCCAGTACGTGGCGGCCGAACGCGCTGCTGCTGGCGATGCGCAGTGGCCCGGCCGGTTCGATGTCGCCGGCGGTGACCATGGCCTGCGCACGCGCCAGGTCGGCTTCGATGTGGCGCACCTGCGCCAGGTACAGCGCGCCGGCCTCGCTGAGAGCCAGCTGCCGCGTGCTTCGGTTCAGCAACCGCACGCCCAGATGGGCCTCCAGCCGGTTGATGTTCTGGCCGACAGCGGTGGCGCTGATGCCAAGGATGCGGGCCGCGGCGGCAATGCTGCCGGTCTCTGCGGTGCGGGTGAAGCTGCGGATCAGTTGCAACAGGTTCATGACCAACCAGCTTGCCACGGGTACACCCAAGTATCGCTTGGGACTGAACCAAGCTGTTCGGTTGCATCGGTGACCATCGATCCGGCGGACGCGGCGCTGCCCTACACTCGGGGGATGCGCCCCGATTCCATTCTTACCCTGTCCTGTCCCGACCGTACCGGCATCGTCTACCGCGTGTCCGGCCTGCTGTTCGACCACGGCTGCAACATCCTCGACGCCCAGCAGTTCGGTGACGAGGAAAGCGGCCGCTTCTTCCTGCGCGTGCACTTCGACCGCGACGCCGGGCTGCCGCTGGAGACCGTGCACACGAGCATGGCCGCGCTCGCCGAAGGCTTCGGCATGGACTGGCAGCTGCACGATGGCCGCCGCCGCGCACGCCTGCTGGTGCTGGTCAGCAAGCAGGGCCACTGCCTCAACGATCTGCTGTTCCGCGCCCACAGTGGCCAGCTGAAGGTGGACATCGCGGCAGTGGCGTCCAACCACGCCGACTTCGCGCCGCTGGCCGCGTCCTACCAGGTGCCGTTCCACCACCTGCCGGTGACCGCCGAAACGCGCGCGGTGCAGGAACAGCAGATCATCGACCTCGTCGAGCACGAGCGCATCGACCTGGTGGTGCTGGCGCGCTACATGCAGATCCTGTCGCCCACGCTGTGCCGCGCACTGGCCGGCCGTGCGATCAACATCCACCACAGCTTCCTGCCCAGCTTCAAGGGCGCGCAGCCGTATCACCAGGCGCACGCGCGCGGGGTCAAGATCATCGGTGCCACCGCGCACTACGTCACCGAGGATCTGGACGAAGGCCCGATCATCGAACAGGACGTGGCCCGCGTGGACCACGCGATGGCACCGCGCGAGCTGGTGCGGCTGGGCAGCGATACCGAATCGCTGGTACTGGCACGCGCGGTTCGCCGCCATGTGGAGCACCGCATCCTGCTCAACGGGCATCGCACCGTCGTATTCCGGTAGGGGCCTTTCTGTAGAGCCGAGCCATGCTCGGCTGCACTTCGGCCCAAGGCCGTGAATCTGACGGATGAGCCGAGCATGGCTCGGCTCTACAGGGCAACTCAGATGATCGCGATCCCTGCTTTGCCCAGCGCCTCGCGCACCATCGCATCGTTGGCGTCGGTCACCGGTCGGGTCAGCTCCCACAGGAACTTCACCCGGAAGCCGGACTTCACTGCGTCCTGCGCGCTCCACAGCACGCAGTAGTCGCGGGCCAGGCCGCAGACATGCACTTCGCGGATGCGGCGCTCGTGCAGCCAACCGGCCAGGCCGGTGGCAGGACGCTCGCCATCGGGGCCATGGTTCTCGCGGAAGGCGCTGTACGAGTCCACCTGTTGGCGCGTGCCCTTGCGCAGGATCAGATCAGCCACAGTCCAGTCCACGCCCGGATGCAGCGCGGCGCCGTCGCTGCCCTGCACGCAATGGTCGGGCCACAGGGTCTGTGGCTGTGCGTGCAGCAGGATGGTCTCAAACGGACGCTTGCCGGGGTGCTGGCTGGCAAATGAGGCGTGATCGGCGGGGTGCCAGTCCTGGGTGGCCACCACCGTGCGATAGCGGCGCTGCGCCAGCAGCCCTGCAATGGGTGCCACCAGGGCATCGCCCTGGTCGCAGGCCAGCGCGCCACGGGGCATGAAGTCCGGCTGCAGGTCGATCACCAGCAGGGCGACGTCGGCGGGCAGGGCGGTCATGGCAGATCCACTACAACGCAAAGGGGCGACCAGCGTGGCCGCCCCGGCGGCACAGGTCAATCGCCCTGCGGCGTCCCAGCGTCCTGCCCGTAGTACAGCAGGCCGATCTTGATCCGTTCGCGGCCGTTCTCGCGGCGATGGCGGTTGGCATCGCGCAGCGAATACACGCAGCCGCAGTACTCCTGCTGGTAGAACTGCTCGCGCTTGCTGATCTCGATCATGCGGCTGGCACCGCCGCCCTTGCGCCAGTTGTAGTCCCAGTACTGCAGGCCTTCATAGCGCGACGCGGCACGGATGCCGCAGTCGTTGATCTGCGCCATGTTCTTCCAGCGCGAGATGCCCAGCGAAGAACTGATGGTGTCGTAACCGTGTTCGTGCGCGTACAGGGCGGTGCGCTCGAAACGCATGTCGAAGCACATCGTGCAGCGGATGCCGCGCTCGGGTTCGTTCTCCATGCCGCGCGCACGGCTGAACCAGTTGTCGGTGTCGTAGTCGCAGTCGATGAACGGAATGCCGTGCTTCTCGGCGAAGCGGATGTTCTCCTGCTTGCGCAGCTCGTATTCCTTCACCGGGTGGATGTTGGGGTTGTAGAAGAAGATCGCGTAGTCGATCCCGGAGGCGGTGATCGCCTCCATCACTTCGCCGGAGCAGGGTGCGCAGCACGAATGCAGCAGCAGGCGCTTGCCGTCGGCGGGCAGGGTCAGGGCGGGGCGTTGGAACTCGGTCATCGTCGGGTGCGTCAGGGCGTGGAAGTGGGCTGGCCGGATACCGTGAACAGGACGCGCGCGGCCACACCGCCTGCGCGCGCAGGACGACGACGGCCCCGGCACCCTCCCCGCGGAGAGTCCAGGTCGAATCAGGGGACGGTCGTGTCCCCCGGCCGGGGCCGGTATTCGGGCTGATGGACACGGGCCGCAGCCCACCTACTCCCTGCCGCTTCCCAGGCGTGAGCCCAGTGCTGTTGGCAGGATTCGTTTCCATTCACCGCTGCGGGGCAGCTCCGGAATGGGCGCGTGAGGCGCCTTCACCGGATTCCCGTTTAAATCCCTCCCCGCGCGTGAACGCCTGGAGGGATACCTTCGGCGCGCCCACGGTGGACGGGTTGCTGGCCAGGGTCAAGGGGGCAGAGCCCGTTGCGCTGCAACGGGATCCGACCCCGGGCGGGACGTACCTTCAACGTCCCACCGCAGCCCGCGCGCGGATGTCGTCCAGCCGCTGGTCGTGCAGCAGGTGCCCGTTCTCCCACACGGTCACCATCGCGTCCTCGAAGCCGACCGGCAGGGTGTCGTCGCCGTTGGCCGGCAGTGGCACCGTATGCAGGCTGCCGTCACCCAGGCGGCGCAGCAGGCGCATGCGGCCACGCTTGCTGGTCTTGCCGGCATCGGTGACCGGATCCTTGTATACATCGACCCACTCACCGTCGACCCGTGCCGCCGAGCATTTCAGCGCGAACTTCTGCGTGTCGCGGTCCAGTCGCTGCAGCAGGGCGCCGCCCATGCCGAAGGCTATGTTGTCGGCGGCGTAGCCATCGTCGGTGATGCGTTGCAGGATGGCGCGGATCATATCCGGGTTGATGCCATCGCCCTGGATCACCCGCACGTGGTTGAGCACGCGATAGCCCTTGCCGTTGATCACGTGGCCGAACGCTTCATCCAGCCGGCGCAGACTTTCGGCCACCACCTCCACCGGGTCGCCCGAGTCGGGACGGATGACCAGGGTGGCGCCCGAGGCGATCACTGCATCGCGCAGGGTGGTACCCCAGTGCTCGCTGATCGCGCGGTAGATGTCATAGCTGTCCGACACGACCGCCACGATCGCACCGGGCTTGCCGAACTGGCGCAGCATGTTGCGGTAGGCGTCCACTTCACGCTCGCGGCCCCAGCTGGTGATGGTGCTGTGCTCGGCGGCGGGAATCGAATAGCCGGCCATCGGCGCGTGATAGTGCGCGCGGGCCAGGCACAGGGCCGATACGGTATCGGTGCCGAGGAAGTTGACCAGGTGCGCGGCACCGCCCAGCGCGGCCGATTCCAGGCTCGATACACCGCGCGCGCCGAAGTCGTGCAGCTTGAACGGCAGCTGCCCCTGCGGATCGTCGCTGGTCTGCTGCAGGAACGCGGCAATCGTCTGCCGTGCGTGCCAGCTGATGGTGGCCACGGTGACCGGATACCACACCCGCAGCAGCAGCGTTTCCAGGTACGACGGCACCCAGAACGCGGCCGGATCGGTCGACTCGATCGTCATCAGTGCCTGGTGGGTGGGCACCACGCTGCCCTCGGGCACGGCACGGATGCGTACCGGCAGGTGGCCGCCAAGCCGGTCGACGATATCGCGCCAGCCGGTCTCGTTGAACGGTTCGCCATGCGCGGCGAACACCGCAGCAGCGTCGTCGATGTCGGCGTGGGTGACCGGCCGTGCCAGTGCGTCCTTGAGGATCGCCTGCAGGCCGAAGAACACCGTGCGATCGTGCAGGCCGCCACGCGATTCGACGTAGAAGAACGTGGCATCGGTACCCGGGGGTACTGCAGCCAGTGGCTGGCCTTGTAGCTGTCGGTGTTGAGGAGAAGATTATCGAGGTAGTGCATGACGGAAGCTCCTTCGCGTCGGGTGGCACCGGCGGTCTATCCGCCAGTGAGGAGGCCGGGCCTGTCAGCCGCGGCCGAGGAAATACTCCAGGATGTGCAGGTGGTCTTCGAACAGCTGCGGGCCCATGTCCAGGGCTTCACTTACCGGTACCCAGCGCGCCTTGTCGGCGTCATCGCCGCCGCGCACCGGCGGCAGCTCGCCGGCGGGGAATTCGAAGTGGAAACCGTGGGTGATGGTGCGGCCGCGCTGGCTGCGGTCGGGGTGGTCGAAGACCTGCTGGCCCTTCAGTGACCCCTTCAGCACCGGCAGCGGGATCTTCAGCCGGGTTTCCTCGCGCAGTTCGCGCAGGCAGCTGTCGAGCAGGCTCTGTTCCTGGCCGACGAAACCGCCGGGCAATGCCCACAGCCCCTTGCCGGGTTCCGAGCGGCGGCGCACCAGCAGCACGTGGCCCGAATGCACCACCACCGCATCGGTGGTGACGAAGGTCGGCGCGTAGGGCGCATCCTTCCAGGCGGCCTTGTACTGCTCGATGAAGCGGTACTCGGCCACCAGCTGGGCATAGGCCGGCGCGCTCTTGCGGAACGCTTCGAGCATGTCGAAGACCGGCGCCGGCACATTGCCACGCAGCATCAGCAATGCACCGTGGAAGTCCACGTCGCCGGCCTCGAACAGGTAACGCCGCAGTTCGGTGGCCGACAGCGTGGCGGTGTGCTGCACGTCCACCAGCGGCCACTGCGGGAACTCGCGCAGGTAGTAGCTGGACGCATCCTTGTCCATGCCGATCAGGCCGACTCTGGCATCGGCCGCGGCGCCGTCGTTGCGCAGGGCCTCGGCCACCTGGCGCTGCACGTTGGCGATCCACTGGGCTTCGTTGTACAGGTGGTCACGCAGCGGGCGGATCAGCAGGCGGTCGCCATGGCCGTCGAGGGCGGCTTGGATCATCACGGCACGTTCGGCCACGGTCCAGGGATTGCGGAGGCTGCGGGGGGTATCGGCAGAGCCGACCAGGAAGATCAGCTTGCGGGCCCGGCTCAGGGCCAGGCGCGCAACGGCGGCGTGGCCGTTGTGAAAGGGCTCGAAACGCCCGATGAAGACGAGATAGTCGAATTCCATGAGAATCCCTCATGTCGTTGTGGCAGCCGCAGGTCTGTCCCTTGGCTTGCTGCAGATGCTACGCCGATGGCGGGGCGGGTCAAGCCTGCAGGCATGCCATCGGCTGAACGCCGCAGATTCCTGCTCGGACTGCGGTGGTGTTCTCAGGCCCTGAGAAGCCTCTGCGCCATACTGGCACCCACGCGGCGGACGGCATGCTCGGGGGCAAGACAGTGGCAGACAAGTACTGCGATCTGGTCATGAAAGGCGGCATCACCAGCGGCATCGTGTACCCCAATGCGGTACTGGCGCTGGCGCGCGAGTATCGATTCAAGAGCATCGGCGGCACTTCGGCCGGCGCCATCGCTGCGGCGGTGGCGGCTGCGGCGGCCTGCGGTGATCGCCGCCAGCAGGCCGGTGAGCACTTGCCCGGCGATGCCGGCTATGGTGGGTTGTCGGCGGTATCGGCGCAGCTGTCGCGGCGCGGCTTTATCTACAGCCTGTTCCAGCCGGCGCGCGGCGCACGCGCGGCCTATCGGCTGCTGGTGGTGCTGACCGGCAATGCCAGCCTGCCGCACAAATTGCTGTGCTTGGCCGTTGCCGTGTTCGAGATCGCACCGCTGGAAGTGCTGGTGTCGCTGGCGCTATTGCTCGGCCTGGGCTGGTGGGGCGGTGGTTGGAGCGGCGTGGCGGCCACGCTGCTGCCGTCGCTGCTGTGTGCGTATGGTGCGGGTGTGGCCGGTGCCGCGCTGCGTGTGGCACGCGTGGCGCGACGCAATCTGCTGGGCCTGTGCAGTGGACTCGGCCGCGATGCACGCACGCCGGCACTGACCGAGTGGCTGCACGAATGCCTGCAGCAGTTGTCCGGCAAGCCGCTGGATGCACCGCTCACCTTCGCCGACCTGCACGACGCGCCGCGCTATGCCGGCGAGCCGGACAGCCCGCATGCGATCAGCCTGCAGATGATCACCACCTGCGTGTCGCACAACGAGCCGCGTACGCTGCCGCTGGGCGGCGCGCAGTTCTGGTTCCTGCGCGAGGAATTCGAGCAGCTGTTCCCGGCCAGCGTGGTGCAGTGGCTGGTGAAGCAGGCTGGCCCGCCGCTGGAGGTGGAGGGGCGCCAGTATTATCACCTGCCGCCGGGCCCGCAGCTGCCGGTGCTGGTGGCCACGCGCATGAGCCTGAGCTTCCCGCTGCTGATCAGCGCCGTGCCGCTGCACGAACCTTCGCGCCGCGAGCGTCGCTGCGATCCGACTGCGCCAGCGGCCGACCCCGAGCACAACGTGGCCGACAGCATGGAAGGGCTGACCAGTGCCGGGCAGGCCTGCGGCCCGGTGATCACCGCGTTCCGCATCTGCTGGTTCTCCGATGGCGGCATCAGCAGCAACTTCCCGATTCATCTGTTCGATGCCGCGTTGCCGCGCTGGCCGACCTTCGCCATCAATCTGGTCTACCCGCAGCACGCCGAAGAGGTGAACCAGGGCAGCAGTGGCCGCCAGGCGCTGGAACACGCGGTGTTCCTGCCCACCGAAAACCGGCATGGCTGGCAGCGCACCTACCAGTCGATCGCCACGCCGTTGGCGGCTGCGGAACTGGGGCGTTTTCTGTTCGCGGTGGTGGCAACCATGCAGAACTGGCGTGATCTGCTGCAGGCGCGCGCGCCGGGCTACCGCGACCGCATCGTGCACGTCAGCCTGCAGGGCGACGAAGGCGGCATGAACCTGGACATGCCACAGGAGGTGCTCACCCGCATCGCCGACAAGGGCAGCCTGGCCGGTGCGCGCTTCTGTTCGTTCTCGTTCGAGAACCACTACTGGATCCGCTGGCGCAACCTGGCCTCGGCCTACCAGCGCTACACGCTGGAAGTGGCGCGTACCGACGACCCGGCGCAGCAGGTGCTGGCCTACCGCGCGGCCTATTCGATGGTCGCCCGGGGTGAACCGGCACCGCCGTCGTACAAGCTGGGCTCGGACGACAAGCGTCGCGGCTCGCAGCAGCTGTGGGCGCAGATGGTCGAGCAGGGCCGCACCTGGGAAGACCTTGGCCCGGACCTGACCGACGGCGCACCACGCCCGCTGCCGCAGATGAAGGTGACGCCGATCTACTGACCGGGTAGCAGATCCACGCCATGCGTGGATGGAACCCCGTTGAAGTCGAGCATTTCGAACATTCATCGAAGAGCATCCACGCGTGGCGTGGATCAAGCGTGTCGACCAAGGTCGACACCTACCCACAGCAGCAAAGGATGCCGTTTTGACAGCTCGCGGAGATCTGTCGATGGCGGGGTGGGTGCGGGTGGCGGGGGGGTGGGGGGGGTGGGCTTTCCCGTGTAATTCCCTGCTCTTCCGCCTACGACGGGCCGCTCGCTGAGGGGGGGGGCGGTCTGGTTATGCAGCGTCAGGGGCGTGCTGGGGTTGGGCCGAGAATTGGTCTTGGTGGGGGTGGCGGAGGTGTGCGTCGTTCGTGCGGGTGTGGGGGGGGGGTTTGGGGCGGGCGGTGGCGCGTTTTCGTTGGGTCTGGGGGCCCCACGGGGGCGGCGGGCGGGGGCCGCCACTACCCTTCAGCAGACAGCACCCAGCCTTCGCTGGGCTGCCCCAGGGCACACCCTCACACCGTCTCCCGCCCCACCGGTTCGATACTCGCGCGGTCCACCCTTCCGAGGATGCTGCAATGGCTGCCGTGCTCGCCCGTACCTGCCTGTCCGCGTTGTGCTGCCTGGCCCTGCCCGCCCTCGCCCAGGACGCCTCGTTCGGCTTCGGCGGACAGACCACCCACACCGACCAGACCACGCAATCCAGCAGCACCCAGACCCAGGGCAGTGGCGCGGTGACCACCCAGACCACCACCAGCGGCATCTCGCAGTCCGAGTCACGCAGCGGAAGCAAAGAGATCGTCGTGGGCTTCGGTTCCCACGACGACAACGACGACTGGCGCCAAGACCGCCACCGTGGCGGCCGCGATTTGCGCGACAGCGACCTGTTCGGCAGCTGGACACTGGGCCAGGAGAACGGCAGCACCTGCACCATCGAGCTGAAGAACATCGAGTGGTTCGGCGGCTACAATGCCTATGTGCCTGCCGGCTGCCCGGATGGCTTCTTCTCGGCCAACCGCTGGGTGCTGTCGGGCAACCAGCTGCAGCTGACCGACACCAGCAACACGGTGTTCGGGCGGTTCCGCGCGTCGGGAGGCGGGCGTTGGACGGGGTACCGTGAATCGGATGGGGCGCGTTTGTATCTCAATCCCAAGGGACGCTGATCGCACCGTGCACGCAGTGGGCACGCGCTGAACGGGAAGATCAGGCGTCCGCCTCACCCCGCTGCCGAAATGTCCGCTCCCACCGGTTCCCGCCTGGTCATCTATGCCGCACTCGCCGGCAACCTCGCCATTGCCATCGCCAAGTTCATCGCTGCCGGCATCTCCGGCAGCTCGGCCATGCTCAGCGAAGGCGTGCATTCGCTGGTCGACACCCTTAATGAACTGCTGTTGCTGTATGGACTGCGCCGTGCCGGCAAGGCGCCGGACCCGGTCCATCCATTCGGCTATGGCCGCGAGCTGTACTTCTGGAGCTTCATCGTCGCCCTGCTGGTGTTCGCCGCTGGCGCCGGCGTCTCGGCGTACGAGGGCATCCAGCACATCCGCCGGCCGGAGCCGGCCACCAATCATGCGTTGAGCTACAGCGTGCTGGGCATTTCCATCCTGTTCGAGGGGGCCTCCTGGTGGGTGGCGCTGCGGGAGTTCCGGCGTACCAAAGGCAAACTTGGCTACTTCGAAGCCTTCCGCCGCAGCAAGGACCCTTCCACCTTCACCGTACTGCTGGAAGACAGCGCTGCGTTGCTCGGGCTGGGCTTCGCGTTGATCGGCCTGGTGGCCGCGCAGGTGCTGGATATGCCGGTGCTTGATGGTGTGGCGTCGCTGTGCATCGCCGGCGTGCTGGCCGCAACCGCCTTCCTCCTGGCCCGTGAAACCAAGGGCCTGCTGGTTGGAGAGCCTGCCCACCCCGCGGTGGCCGAGCGGATCATGGCGGTGGCCGAAACCGATCCGGACCTGCGCCGCGCCAATGGCGTGACCACCATGCAGATGGGCCCGGAACAGGTGGTGGCCATGCTCAGCGCCGAGTTCGAGGACGATCGGCAGACCCCACAGATTGAAGCCTGCATCACCCGCATCGAAACGGCGGTAAAGCGCGAGTATCCGGAACTGGTGGCACTGTTCATCAAACCGCAGACGCCCGAGGTCTATGCCGCCCGGCGCGCCACGCTGGCGGCGCCGCCCGCGCCGGAATGACGCTGCGCCTGCGCCCGTTTCACCAGTCCAATGCCACAGTCCCACCAACATTTGCCCGAGCCTGCCTCTACCGTGCCGGATTGGTTGCCCGCCTCTCTTCAGATCCTCCCGCGCAGCTTCTACCGGCGCCCGCCCGTCGAGGTTGCGCCCGAGCTGCTCAACAAACTTCTGGTCCGTAACGATGGCCGAGCCGGTCGCATCGTTGAAGTCGAGGCCTACGCGGGCAGCGTCGATCCGGCGGCGCACTCCTATCGGGGGCAGACGCCGCGCACGGCCAGCATGTTCGGTGAGGCCGGCCACCTGTATGTCTACTTCACTTACGGCATGCACTGGGGCAGCAACGTGGTCTGCGGAGAGGTCGGTGACGGCGTGGCGGTGCTGCTGCGGGCCGTCGAGCCGCTGGCAGGCCTTGAGCGCATGCACGAGCTGCGCCCCACCGCGCGCCGGGACCACGATCTGGCCAGCGGCCCCGGCAAGCTCTCGCAGGCATTCGGGCTGGACCGCAGTTTCGACGGCGCCGACCTGGTGACCGGCAGCCATGGCATCATGATCGCAAGCGATGGGACCCCGCCTCCGTCCGACCCGGTAGTGGGTCCACGCATCGGCATTACCCGCGCTGTCGATTTCCCTTGGCGCTGGCACATACGTGACAATCGTCACGTATCGATCCAGCCACGTCGTACTCCCGCCCCTGCGAGGAAACGATGATGACCCCGCTCGACAAACCACTGCGTCGCGAACTGGACATCGATGGCCGGCCCTATACCCTCACCGTGGACCCCGAAGGCCTCAAGCTGGTCGGAAAGGGGCGACGCAAGGGCATCACGCTACGCTGGCAGGACTTGCTATCCGGCGATGCCGCACTGGCCACCGCCCTGCAGGCATCGCTCCAACAACACTGAGCGGGCGCGGCCACCTCACATCGGCATCACTCCGCCATGGCGATACATATCGCCGTGCGCACAAGCGTAGCGCCAGCCAGCCGCCGCAACCGCCCTCGCTACCCAGCCCTGAAAAGCGCCATGGACGAAGCCGAACGTCTGCTCGAAATCGAACGACTGCACCTGCTGGATACGCCCCCTGAGCCAGTGTTCGATGCCATCGTCGCCGCCGCCCGCGCCGCGACCGGCATGACCATGGGACTGATCACCGTGGTGGCCGAAGACCGGCAGTGGTTCAAGGCCAATATCGGGCTGGAGGGCGTCACCGAAACGGCCCGCGAGATCTCCTTCTGCACGCATGCGATCCGTCACGACGAGCTGTTCGAAATACCCGACGCGCGCCAGGACCCTCGCTTCTCGACCAATCCCCTGGTGACCGCCGGGCCGCGCATCCGGCACTACGCCGGCATCCCGCTGGGCTCGGCCCATGGTGCACGCATTGGCACGCTGTGCCTGCTCGACCCGATGCCCGGCGTGCTGTCTCCCTCCCAGCGCGAACTGATGGTGCATCTGGCGCGGGTCACCACCCAGGTCCTGGAGCAGCGCAGCACGCTGATGGCCCAGGTTGGACAGGCCAAGGCCCTGCATCGAGAGC
Organism: Stenotrophomonas maltophilia group sp. Smal32; assembly: GCF_030237085.1. Lineage (NCBI taxonomy): Bacteria > Pseudomonadati > Pseudomonadota > Gammaproteobacteria > Lysobacterales > Lysobacteraceae > Stenotrophomonas > Stenotrophomonas maltophilia group sp. Smal32. Next base: position 23,851 of record NZ_JASJSI010000031.1, on the reverse strand, counting down.
TGAAGCGCAGCGAGGACTTCCTGGAACGCACCAACCGCGCAGCACGGGTGGGTGGCTGGGAGATGGACCTGGTCACCAACGAAGTGCGCTGGACCCGTGAGACCAAGCAGCTGCACGGCGTGCGCAGCAACTTTGAACCGACGCTCGACACCGCGCTGTCGTTCTATCGCGAAGACAGCCGCAACATCATCCGCGCGGCAGTGCAGCGTTGCATCGACGAAGGCACGTCCTGGGAGGTGCAGCTGCCAATGACCACCGCCGACGGGCGCGCGATCTGGACCCGGGTGGTCGGTGGGCGGCAGCAGGTAGATGGACGCCCGCGGCTGGTTGGGGCCATCCAGGACATCACCGAAGAGCGCGCGGCACTGGATGCCCTGGAAGCCAGCGAAACACGCTACCGGCGCCTGTTCCACTACAGCCTTGGCCTGATCTGCACCCACACGCTGGACGGCGTGCTGACATCGGTCAATCCGGCCGCCGTGCAGTCACTGGGCTTCCATGAGAGCCAGATGATCGGGCGCAGCCTGTGTGACCTGATGCCGCCGGACAAGCGCGCCGCTTTCAAGGCCTATCTCGAGCGCATTGCGGTGAATCACACCGATGCTGGCGTCATCGAGCTGATCGCTGCGGACGGCACCCGGCATTTCTGGGCCTATCACAATGTGCTCGACAACGAGGCCAGTCCGCCGTACGTGCTGGGCCATGCGCAGGACGTGACGGCGCTGCGGATGCAGGAACAGCAATTGCGCGAGATGTCCTTGAAGGACCCGCTCACCCAGAGCTACAACCGACGCTTCCTGCCTCGGCTGGACGCATTGGCGGACCAGCCATGGGCCTGCCTGATGTTCGATCTGGATCATTTCAAGCGGATCAACGACACCCAAGGCCATGCGCGGGGTGACACGGTGCTGGTCGAGTTCGTCGCTTTCCTGCGTGGCCCGCTGGGTGCGGCGGAGCACGTGGTGCGCATGGGCGGCGACGAATTCATGGTGGTGCTGACCGCGCCGGAACCCGGACGGCTGGCCGCGCTGGAACTGTGGTATGTGCAGAAGGCCGGACAGTCACCGACGCCGTTCTCGCTCGGTTCGACCCACCACACCCCGGGCGAATCGGTGGCCGATACCCTGCAGCGTGCCGACAGTCGCCTGTATCGGGAACGCGCGCGGGTGCGCCAGCATCCCCGGCCGGCGCCCTGATACCTCGAGCCCCCGGCGTGGCGCTATGCTCGGCAGCGGCCACCGTCGGCCTGGGGGAACACGTATGATCCGCAGTGTCTGCCTGGCTCTGCTGCTGTTGCTCCTTCCTTTTCCTGCGATGCCAGCACCAGCCCCTGCACCGGTTGAAGCACGGGTACCCTTCGCGCCGACGCCCTTCGTCGGCAGCGACGGCCTGCGCCATCTGGCCTACGAGCTGCACATCACCAACTACTACGGCGATACCGGTGCGCTGCTGCCGCAATCGCTGCAGGTGTTCGGCGACGATTCCAGCATTCCGCTGCTGAGCCTGGATGGCCCTGCCCTGCGCCACTGGGTACGGCCATCGCCTTCAGAGGATGGGGCGATATCCATTGCACCGGGCAAGCGCCTGGTGGTGTTCCTGTGGCTGTCACTGCCCGCCGCCGATCGCGTGCCGCATACCCTCCGGCACCGCATGCTGCTGGGCACCGAGCACCACGGCAGCGTGGCGCTGGACGGCGCCCTTGTTGCGGTCAGCGCGGCGAAGGTGATGGCGCTCGGCCCGCCCCTACGGGGTGGCCGATGGCTTGCCCATGAAGGGCCCGGCGCGGCGCAGTCACACCATTGGGGCAGCCTGGTGGCAGTGAATGGTGACCTGACCATTCCGCAGCGCTTCGCGCTCGATCTGGTCGGCGTCGACGAACAGGGGCGCGCCGTGCGCCCAACGGCCAGCGATCTGGAGCACACCCGCCATTCGGATTGGGTGGGCTACGCAGCACCCGTGCTGGCCGTGGCCGACGGCATCGTGCGCGCGACACGTGACGGGCAACCCGAACATGCGCCCCTGACCGCGCAACCGGAACCCGCCTCGCTCACGGCGGATGGCTTGTTTGGCAACTACGTTGTCCTGGAAGTTTCACCGGGCATCTTTGCCAGCTACGCCCACCTGCGCACCGGCAGCATCAAGGTGGAACCCGGGCAGCGCGTCCAGCGCGGACAGGCGCTGGCCCAGCTTGGGCAGTCGGGCAACTCCGCCGCCCCGCATCTGCACTTCCAGCTCTCCAACAAGGCAACGTTCGAAGGCTCCGAGGGCATCCCCTATGTCTTCCAGGCTTTCAACGATTTCGGCCCTGAAAGCGAAGCGCAGCTGTTCGGCCAAGGGGAGGCCTGGACACCCGGCGCGACCGCGCAGCATGGGAGTCAGCTGCCGCTGAACGACATCGTCATTGAGTTCCCGCCGCGCTGACACACCCACCCCGCCGCCAGCGCCGCTCCTGTAGAGCCGAGACCACGCTCGGCTTGCTGCGCGCGGCGCTCATCGTGGCCTGGCCGAAGAGGCCGAAGAGGCCGAAGAGCAGCCGAGCGCGGGCTCGGCTCTACAGGTTCCAGCAGCGGGTGCGGCCCTATTCGGCCGCCAGCGCCTGGATGGGGTCCAGTTGCGCTGCACTGCGTGCCGGGAAGTAGCCAAAGCCCAGCCCGATTGCCGAGGAACACGCCAGCGCAGCCAGCACTGGCCCGGCGGTGAACAGGAACGGCACACCCAGCGACAGCAGGCTGGACAGCGCCCCCACGCCGAATGCAAGCAGCACCCCCAGCACGCCGCCGAACAGGCAGATCAGCACCGCCTCGATCAGGAACTGGCGCAGGATGTCACCCTGCCGCGCGCCCACGGCCAGGCGCACGCCAATCTCGCGCACGCGTTCTTTCACCGACACCAGCATGATGTTCATCACCCCCACCCCACCCACCACCAGCGCCACCGCAGCAATGGCGGAGACCAGCGCCGCCAGGGTCTGGCTGGACTTCATCACTGCCCTGCGGATCTGGTCGGCGTTGTAGATGAAGAAATCGCGGCGACCATGCAGGCGCTCCAGTTCGGCACCCAGCGAGGCCTCTGCGGCGCTGGTAGGTACATTGTCGCGCACGCGTACGGTGATGCTCTCCAGGCGCTGGCTGCCCAGCAGTCGCGACGCCGCCGAGGTGTAGGGCACGTAGACCGTGGGGGTTGCGCCGCCAGCGAATGCATTGGCCCCCACCACGCCGATCACCTCCACCGGCATGCCACCCAGCAGCACCGTGCTGCCGATCGGGTTGCCCGTGAACAGCGCCTTGGCGGCCTTCTGGTCGACCACACCCAGCGCACGATGCTCACTCACTTCAGCGCCGGTGAAGAAGCGCCCCGCCTTCAGTCGCAGTCCACGCACGCGCAGCATGTCGGCCCCCACGCCCAGCACCTGGGTGTTGGCACGACGGCTGCCCTGCAGGGCAGCCACTGATCCGGTCAGGTTCGGGCTGACGCTGTCCACGTAGCTCAACGCCCCAAGATGATCCGCGTCGCCGACCACCAGTGTCTCGATCTCTGCCGAGCGGGGGTCGCCGAAATCGGCACCGGGGAAGATCTCCAGCGTACTGGCACCGAGTTCGTTTATCTGTGATTCCACCTGCGCCTGGGCGCCCTTGCCCAGCGCCACCACCGTCACCACGGCCGCCACACCGATGATGATGCCGAGCATGGTCAGCAGAGTGCGCAGGCGATGGGCCAGCATCGACCGCACGGCCATCCGCGTGGCCTCGCGTATGGCGTCCATGCGTGCGCGGCGCTCGGTAACTGATGGAACACCGCGATCGGGCGCGGTCACTACAGATGCAGAAGCCGGGCCACGCTCACCGCGGTCGGCCACCACCCGGCCGTCTGCGATCTCGATCAATCGCTTGGCGTTGGCCGCGATCGCCGCGTCGTGCGTGACCAGGATCACCGTGTGGCCTTGTGCATGCAGGCGCTTCAGTTCGGCCATCACCTGCTGGCCACTGGCATGGTCCAGCGCCCCTGTCGGCTCATCGGCCAACACGATGGCGCCGCCGTTCATCAGCGAACGGGCAATGGACACGCGCTGCTGCTGGCCACCGGACAGCTGGCTCGGCCGGTTCGCGGTGCGCTCACCCAGGCCGAGCGTTTCCAGCAGCCTGCGCGCGCGGGCCGTGCGTGCTTCCGCCTCCATGCCGGCATAGACCGCCGGCAGCGCTACATTCTCGGTAGCGCTCAGGTTCTCCATCAGGTTGTAGCGCTGGAAGATGAAACCAAAATGCTCGCGGCGCAGCCGTGCAAGCGTATCCGGAGCCATCTGCTCGGTGGCCTCGCCGTTCACCCGATAGCTGCCCTCGGTCGGCCTGTCCAGGCAGCCGAGGATGTTCATCAGCGTTGACTTGCCCGAACCCGACGGGCCGATGATGGCGATGAATTCACCGGCGTCGATGCGCAGGGAAACGTCCTTGAGCACCACAATCTCGCCAGCACCCGAGCGGTAGCTGCGCGATACGCCATGCAGTTCCAGCAGTGCGTCGGTCATGTTCACATCCCAAGCAGGCTGGTCGGTTCGGATTCACCGCCGCTGGGCGCCTGGCCGATCACCACGTTCTCTCCCGCCCGCAGGCCGCTCAGTATCTGCACGGCGGTGGCCGTGCGCAGGCCGGTCGTCACTGCACGCTTGCGCACTCGGCCCTTGGGGTCGACCACGCGCACGGTGCCGCGGTTGCCATCCATGTCGTCCGGCGCAACCAGCGCCGTCAACGGTACCTGCAGCGCATTGGCGGCGCGCGCGAGCTGCACGGTCACCTTCACCGTCATCGATGGTTTCAGTTTCAGGCCGGGGTTGGCCACATCGAACAGGCCGGCGTAGTACACCGCCTTGGGCGACTGCGCCGAGCCGCCTGCATTGCCGGTAGCGACGTCGGCAATGGAAGATGGCGCTGGCTCCAGCTGCTGCAGGTGGGACTCATAACGGCGACCGCTCGGCCCCAGGGTCGAGAACCACAGCGGTTGCCCCGGCGCCACCAGTTCCACGTCAGCCTCGGCAATCTCGGCACGCACCGTCATCGTGTCCATCTGCGCCAGCATCACGATGGTCGGCGTGGTCTGCATCGAGTTCAGCGTCTGTCCTGCCTTGGTCACGATGGCCACGATGTAGCCGTCGCTGGGCGAGACGATGCGGGTATAGCCCAGGTTGATCCGTGCGGTTTCCACCTGGGTCACTGCCTGGTCGATCTGTGCCTGCAGCGCGGCCACTTCCGAACGCGCCGCATCGCGTGCCATGCGCGCGGCTTCGAAGCCCTCCTGTGACACCAGTCGCGACGCAACCAGCTGCGACTGCCGCTCGTAGACACCGCTGGCCTGCGCATGGCGCGCCTGGCTGGCGGCATGCTGGGCACGCAGTGCATTGGTGGCTGCCTCGGCGCTGCGCAGCGCGATGCGCTGCGGCTGCGAGTCGACCTCGGCGATCAGTTGGCCGGCCTGTACCCGCTGCCCCAGCACCACATGCAGGCGCTTGACCTGGCCGGACACCTGCGCGCCCACCGCAACCAGCTCCTTGGGATTGACCCGGCCGACCGCCTGTATGGTCTTTTCCAGATCTGCCACCTGCGCCGGCGCGGTGATCAGCGCGGCATCCCCGTCTTCGGCCAGCGCCCACCATCCGGTGCCCGCGACCAGCGTGGCCACGGTACCGGCAATGATCCAGATCCTGCGATTGCTCATCGAAACGCCCGGCTGCCTGCAGTCGCCCGATGCGACCGCCGAGACTGCAGTCTGGAAGCCGTGGATGGACATTCCTTGGAGCCATCGTGGAGATTGCATGGAGATGCGCCGGCCGTTCAGGCATCCCCCCCCGCTCCTGAACGCCGTGGCCTGCGTCCACGCAATCTCGACACAATCTCGACCGAGTCTCCATCAACGGTCGCTAGCCTCGTCGGCCTCGCCGACTGCGCCCCCGCCGTGTCCCTGCCGTTTCCAGACCTGCCTCCCATCGATGTCCGCCGCGCTTACCTTGCCTGGTGCGCGCCTTCGTCGCTTGCACTGGTGCTGGCGTCGACCAGTGCCTGGATGCCTGCCAGCGCGAACCCGGCGCCGCCCATACTGGCGGGTGCCGGTGCCGCCGCGCTGGTGTGGTTCCGCAGCGAAGGCCCGCGTCACGCAGGCCGCGCGGGGGCTCCGGCATCACTGGCCCTGATTGGCCTGGCCGTCTGGGCGGCGGCACTCCCCACCGCCAATCCTGCCACCCTGCAGCGCCTGCTTGCCTTGGCTGCGGCACTGGTTGTCATCCTGCTGGCGCTGCGCCTGCACGCCGTCGTGGGCATGGCGCGCAGGCTGCAGGCCCGGGTTGAGGCGACGCCCATGGCATCGCGCTGGAGCAAGCTGCCGGCTTCTGTATCCGCGCTGATGGTGCAGCAGTTGCACGACCTGGGCGCAGTCGAGCCCAGCCTTCAGCGCACGCTGGTGCTGGCCACCCTGGCCTGGGCAGCGGACGAGGAAGCGCAGGCGATGGAGCAACGACGATGACGCTGCCCTGGATGCCGCCACTTCCCGCCCTTGCCATGACGCTGCAGAACGCAATGAAACACGATCTCCGCTCCCGACAGGCACCCCTGGTGCTGATTGCCGAAGATGAAGGCGAAATTGCCGACATCCTCGGCGCCTACCTGGCTCGTTCAGGACTGCGCAGCACCCGCGCTGCCGACGGCGAGGCCGCCCTCGCCAGCCACCGCCAGCTGCGCCCCGACCTGGTGCTGTTGGATGTGCAGATGCCCAAGCTGGACGGCTGGCAGGTGCTGAGCGAACTGCGCCGGCGCGGCAACACGCCGGTGATCATGCTCACCGCGCTCGACCAGGACGTGGACAAGCTGACCGGCCTGCGCGTGGGTGCCGACGACTACGTGGCCAAGCCATTCAACCCGGCCGAGATCGTGGCACGCATCCAGGCTGTACTGCGCCGCAGCGCCCGTACCGTGGTCGAAGAACCCAGCGGGCTGATCCGCCAGGGGCCGTTCGAGATCGATCTGCGCAGCCACGAGGTGACGGTGCGCCTTGGCGAGCAGGTTCATGCACTGAACTTCACCCTCACCGAGTTCCGCCTGCTGGTGCACATGGCCCGCGCCCCACGCCAGGTGCATGCACGCGTTGACCTGCTGCATGCCTGCCTGCCCGAAGGCGATGCGCAGGAGCGCACCGTCGACAGCCATGTCAGCAAGCTGCGTCGAAAGCTGGAAGACGTCGGCGTGATCGGCATTCCCGCCACCATCCGTGGTGTCGGCTATCGTTTCCTGGACTGAATGATGAACCCCAAAGGCAAGAGCATCGGCCGCCAGATCACGCTGTCCATCACGGTCGCCTCGCTGTGCTCGACGGTGCTGTCGATCAGCGGCTTCTACCTGTTCTACTATTTGATGGAGGTGTTCTATCCGCGCTGGTATGACGAGCCGGAAACGATCATGCCGTCCGGGCTGGAGTGGTTGTGGATCGGCCTGACCGCCACCGTGGTCGTCATCTTCGCCACGCTGGTCGCCTCGCGCCTCACCCGGCGCATCATCACCCCGTTGAACTCGGTGGCCGAGAGCCTGCGCCGGGTCGCCAGTGGCGATCTGGAGGCCCGCGCGCGCGGCGGTGACACCTCGATGACCGAAGCGGCCACCCTGGTCAGCGATTTCAATTCCATGGCAGAGCGGCTCAACCGCATGTCGGAGAACCGGGTGTTCTGGAACGCGGCGATCGCACATGAACTGCGCACGCCGATGACCATCCTGCGCGGCCGCCTGCAGGGTATCGCCGAAGGCGTGTTCGAGCCGGGGCCCGAACAGTTCAACAGCATGCTCACCCAGCTGGAGGGCCTCACCCGCATCATCGAGGACCTGCGCGTGGTCAGCCTGGCCGAGAGCGGCCATCTCGACCTGCGCCTGCAACGCAGCGACGTCAGCGTGCAGGTGGCTGCGGTGGTGGAGGCGATGTCCGAGGCGCTGGCCGAAAGTGGCTTCTCGGTGAGCCTGGACGCGCGGCCGTCGCTGGCGGACTGCGATCCGGCCCGCATCCGCCAGGCGGTGCTGGCGCTGCTGGAAAATGCACGACGCCATGCCATCCCCTGCCCGCTGCGGGTACGCGTCACCCTCGCCGAGGGGCATTGCACGGTGGCCGTGGAAGATGGGGGGCCTGGCGTGCCGGACGAACTGCGCGACAGCATTTTCGAGGCCTTCCAGCGCACCGATGTCTCGCGCTCGCGGCAGAGCGGCGGTTCCGGGCTCGGCCTGGCGGTCGTGCGTGCGATTGCCGTGGCCCATCACGGAACCGCGCGGTGCCGGGCTACCGAACGTGGCGGCAGTTCATTCGAGATCCGCTGGCCGGTACATGCGCGGCGTTGAGATTGCTCAAGGGTCCGCCTCGATCATCGCCTTGTAGAGCCGAGCCCATGCTCGGCTGCCATTCGTGCGCCCCGCGCGCAATAGGTGGGTCTCATGGATACCGAAACGCAGCTCAGCGCAACGCGCAGCCGAGCATGGCTCGGCTCTACAGAAAAGCGGCCATGCGTTGCAGTTCTTCGTCCAACGCGCCACGAAACACCTTGTCACGGGCCAGCGACTTGCCGGCATAGCCCACGCTGGATGCCAGCTCACCGTCACGCATGCTGACGTTGGCCCAGCCCACCACCTGGTCGTGCCATAGCACTGGCAATGCGTAGTAGCCGTACTGGCGCTTCGGTGCGGGTGTGTAGGCTTCGAACTTGTAGACCCAGCCCCATAGCAGCTCGAAGCGGCGGCGGTCCCACACCACCGGGTCGAACGGTGCCAGCAGGCGCACCTGCTCGTCCGGTGCGTGTCGGCGCGATCGCGGGTTCTCGTTGGCTGGCCAGTACCAGGTCGTTCCATCCAGCGTGCAGCTGGCCAGCTGTTGCTTGGCCAGCTTCAGCGCCTGCCGGCTCTGTTCGGCCAGATGCGGTGCACCGTAGCCCAGCAGCCGCACCAGATAGGTCAGGCTGGCCGAGGGCAGCGGCGCGTACTTGCGCACCACCAGGTCGATCAGGGCGGCCGCGCGTTCGACCTGCGCTTGTTCGCTGGCATCCAGCTCGGCATGCTCGGCCACTGCATAGATGCGGGTGCCACTGTCGCGCCGCTGCACGCGCAGCAGGCCACGGTAGTGCATGCCATCCAGCAGATGCGTACTGGCATTGCTGGTGCCGCCCCAGTAGTTGGTCACCCGCCCATGCGCAAACGCCTGGTCAACCTCACGCGGGTGCACGCTGCCGCGCTCGCGCACGAACGCCAGCACGTCGGCCGCACGACGATGGGTCTCGGCGTCCCACTCGCGCTTGGACACGCGCGGGTGCATCAGCGCCAGATGCTCGCGCGGCAGGAAGCCGTAGTTCACCAGGCAGTCCTCTTCCACCGGCAGTCGCGCATAGCGCCGCTCAAGATCGCCTGCACGGTAGTCCTTCACCCGGTGGCGCAGGGTCAGGTCCTGTGCCCGTGCCGGTGCGCGGATCGGGTCGGCCTGCACGAAACCCAGGCGCCGGATCGCGGCCAACAGCGTGGTGGGTTTGAACAGCGTGCGCGCCACCGCGTGGCGGCGCAGATCATCGAGGGTGGGCGTGGCAGGCATGGCCGCATTGTAGATCCGCGCCATGCGTGGATGGGGCCCTGACGGACCGTGTGCCGGTATCCACGCATGGCGTGGATCTACCGGACGCCGAGTACGTCCAGCGAGCCGATCACCAGCGCACGCATGCCCTGCCTGAACTCGGCAATCACTTCCTCGTCCTGCACGCGCCGCCCGGTCAACGCTTCGGCCTCGTCATCCACCAGCCCATACACCGTGTCCGCACCGGCAATGCAGTAGAACGCAATCGTGGCCAGCACCCAGCGCGCCTTGTCCAACGGCAGGCCGAATACTTCGGCCACATGGGCCTGGTGCGAGGCGATCTTTTCCAGCATCGGCGTGGTCGCCACCGAGCGCCGCAACAGGTAGGGCGGCAATCCAGGGTGCGCTTTCACCACCTCGCACAGCGATTCCACGAAGACCATCAGGTAGCCCTGCAGCCCACCCGGCGCCTCGACCGACGCGCGCGGAATCTGCCAGCGCTGGAACACCGTATCGGCCACCAGCCGCTTCAAGGCCTCCAGGTTGGCCACACGCTTGTAGAGCGCGGCCTGGGTCACCGCCAGCTCGGCGGCCACGTTGGCCATGGTCAGGTTCGGCAGGCCCAGCTTGATGCCGATGTCAGCCAGACGCTCGGGAGTGATGGTGGGCGGGCGGCCACGGGCCGGCGCCGGGATCTCGGGTTGCATGCTCATACCGTCGCGAGGGTGCCAGTAAAAGGACCCTCTTGTCCGCTTCATATGATTTAGTTTATTTTACTCAACTAATTAGGAATGCGTCTGGGCCGCACCCCGCCGCCATCCGGAATCGAGCCCGTGGCTCACTTCCCGCCAGGTCCCCACCCAGCCGACAACCCTGCGCTGCGCCCTCCCGCGTGCTTGCCGTTGGCAACGCGCCAGGCGCGTTCGCACCTGCGATTCACAGGAATCTGGCATGACCGTGTTTGACCTCCCCTCTTCGCCCATCCGTCCGGCCGTGGCAACTACCCGGCTGCCGATGCAGCCGCCCGGCCTGGCCCGGCGCTATCGCGTTTCGACCCTCGCGCTGGGGCTGCTGGCCTCGTTTGCCGCGCTGGCCGACTCCGCGCCGTCCACCCTGCCCTCGGTGCAGGTGCAGGAACAGCGACGGGCCACCGCCGACTATGCCGGAGGACAGGTGGCGGGCGGCGGTCGTGTTGGCCTGCTGGGCGACAAGGACTTCATGGACACGCCGTTCAGCACGGTCAGCTACACCGAGTCGTTCATCCGTGATCGCCAGGCCAAGGACCTCACCGACGTCATCGCCGCCACCGACCCGACGGTGTTCAGCAACGGCGTCACCGGCGCGTGGAGCGAGAACTATGCCATCCGTGGCTTTGCCTCCAACACCAGCGACACCACCTTCAACGGCCTCAGCGGCATGGCGCCCTACTACCGCACCTCGCCGGAGATGTTCGAGCGCATCGAAGTGCTGAAGGGGCCGTCCGCGCTGCTCAACGGCATGCCACCGGGCGGCTCGGTGGGCGGCGCGGTGAACCTGGTGCCGAAGCGCGCTGGCGAGCAGCCGCTGCTGCGGGTCAGCACCAACTTCGCCTCCGATGCGCAGTTCGGCGCCCACGTGGACATGGGCCGTCGCCTCGGCGCAGGCAAGCAGTTCGGCATCCGCTTCAACGGCGCCTGGCGTGATGGCGACGGCGCCGTTGGCAAGCAGAGCAAGAAGGTTCAACTGGGATCGCTGGCACTGGACTGGCGCGGTGATCGCACCCGCCTGTCGGCCGATCTGTACAGCGCCGACGATCGCGTGGACGGCCCGGCCCGTGGTGTCGGCCTGGCACCGGGCGTCGCCATTCCCCGCCCGCCGCGGGGCGACACCCTGATCAACCCGGACTGGGCCTACGTGGACAGTCAGGACAAGGGCGCGATGCTACGCGGCGAGTTCGACATCAATGACAGCGTGATGGCCTACCTGGCCTATGGCACCAGCAAGACAAACTACCGCTACAACGGCTCGATCAGCGCGCAGATCCTCAACCCGGCCGGCGACTTCAGCACTGTGATCGGCCAGTTGGCCTTTGACATCAAGAAGCAATCCGGTGACGCCGGCCTGCGCGGCAGCTTCCGCACCGGTAGCGTAGGCCACCAATGGGCCGCCAACGTGACCCACTACCAGCACACCCAGAACGACTATGGCCGCCGCAGCGTGCCCGGCTGGGACTGGACCACCAACCTCTACAACCCGGTGTGGGGCCCGGCCGCGCCGTTCGTAGCGCCACACATCTCGCATACCGACCTGCGCCTGGACAGCCTTGGCTTCGCCGATACCCTCTCCTTCGCCGATGACCGCGTGCAGCTGACGCTGGGCGTGCGCCGCCAGCAGGTAGTCAGCGAGACCTTCAACGTGGCCACGGGCGTACGTACTTCGCGGTATGACGAGAGCGCTACTACCCCGGCGGCAGCCTTGCTGGTGAAGGCCACCGACACGATCTCGGTCTACACCAACTACATCGAAGGCCTCAGCCAGGGCGCCACCGCACCGATGACCGCCGCCAACGCGGGCGATGTGTTCGCACCGTTCCGCACCAAGCAGAAGGAGCTGGGCATGAAGCTGGACATGGGTAGCTTCGCGCACACCTTCAGCGTGTACGAAATCAAGCGGCCCAGCAGCTACACCGACCCGGTCACGAATATTTTCTCGTTCGGCGGCGAACAGCGGAACCGCGGTTTGGAATGGGGCTTCTTCGGTGCGCCACTGGACGGCGTGCGCCTGCTGGGCGGCGTGGCCTATGTGCAGCCGAAACTGACCCGCACGGCAGGCGGCGTGAATGAAGGCCGCATGGCCACAGCGGTTGCGCAGCGGCAGGCCAAGCTGGGTGTGGAGTGGGATGTGCCGACCTTGCAGGGCCTGACCTTGACCGGCAATGCCACGGCGATGTCGAAGCAGTACATCAGTGCCGACAACAGCCTGTCGGTGCCGGGCCGCACGCTGTTCGATGTCGGGGCGCGCTACAGCACCACCGTGGCGGGTCGACCGCTTGCGCTGAGAGCCAGTGTGAACAACGTGACCAACAAGGCGTATTGGGGCATGCCGTTGTTGTCGAGCCTGGCGCTGGGTGCACCGAGGACGGTGCTGGTGTCGGCGACGATGGACTTCTGAGACAGGCGCCTCCACGCCAGACATGCATCACCTGTGGAGTCGAGCCATGCTCGGCTCGCTTTGCCGGTCACGCATGGCGTGGATTTCCCAGAACGTGTAGAGCCGAGCCATGCTCGGCTCCGGTTCGCCCGCTGAGTCGGGCATGGCTCGACTCTACACACGCCGATGGCGGCATGCTTCACCCCCCACCTGCGACGCGCATTCCTTGACCGCATCCGGCATTCAAGACACTCGACATGCCAGTTCCGACATTACACAAGCAGATGGGCAACCAACGCCAGCACCGCCAGATGCCCCACGTAATACCCGTAGAACGCCCACCGCCAGCGCGGCAGTGGCCATGTTACCCGCGCGGCCAGCAGCACCACCGGTACGGCCAGCAATGCCCAGCCGTTGTGGTTGACCCAGCACACCGCTGCGAGCCCGACCAGCAGCAGCCACCACGCGCGATGCCGGAACGCGATCCACCCCAGCAGCACGCAGCCGACACCCGCCCACTGGTAATCCACGAACATCGGCAGCACGCCAGCAGCCAGCAACAGCAGAACGGGCCGATGGTTCGCCAGCGCGTGCACGGCCACGGCCGCCAAAGTGAAGGTAAGCAGGATGTTGAGCGGCAACCAGGCGCCAAACGCGAATGCGTGCAATGGCTGCGCGATCAGCCCCCACAGCGCCAGCCGGCGCATCGACTTGCGCAGGTCGGCCCCGGGCTGGGCCAGGTTGCAGGCCATCACCAGCGCGAACAGCGGGAAGGCAATGCGCCCCAGTTCGCTGACCACCGGCACGTAGCCGTCGAAGACCACCTTGGCCACGTGATCACCGGTCATGGCCAGCAGTGCGATCCACTTCAGCAGCTCGCGCGCGCCGCTGCGGAGAGTGAAGTTGAAGGTTGACGTCCCGGTCGTGGTCGCTTGCATCGCGGCAGCTTATGCGCATCGGTCAGCCCATTTCCAGCATCGCGAAAGCATGTGCCACTGCAGGCACCCGGCTGCGGCGCTATGCTGGCCGCCCCTGCTTGTGAGACACCCGCCATGCGCAGCCTGTACCCCGCCATCGAGCCCTACCGCGAGTTCACCCTGCCGGTGAGCGATCTGCACACGCTGCATGTCGAAGAGTGCGGCACACCGGACGGCATTCCGGTGGTGTACCTGCACGGCGGCCCAGGCGCGGGCATTTCACCCACTCATCGCCGCTTCTTCGATCCGGCACGCTACCGCATCGTGTTGATCGACCAGCGTGGCAGCGGCCGCTCCACACCGTTCGGCGAGCTGCGCGACAACACCACGCAGGACCTGGTGGCCGACATCGAGAAGGTGCGTGAGCACCTGGGCATCGAGCGTTGGCTGGTCTATGGCGGCTCCTGGGGGTCGACCCTGTCACTGGCCTACGCACAGGCGCATCCCGAGCGCGCCACCGGCCTGATCGTGCGCGGCGTATTCCTCGGCCGCGAAATGGAAAACCGCTGGTTCGCCGAGGCCGACGGCGGTGCGCGCTGGATCTTCCCGGAGCGCTGGGACCGCTATGAAGCCTACATTCCGGAAGCCGAGCGCAGCGACATGATCGCAGCCTACTGGAGCCGCATGGATGGCCCGGATGAAGCGATCCGGATCGAAGCCGCGCAGGCCTGGCTGGGCTGGGAAGACAACGCGGCCACCCTGCAGCACGACGTGGATGCCGAATCCACCGATGACCCGCTGGATACCCTCGCCAAGGCCCGCATCGAGGCGCACTACTTCCGCAACGGCATCTTCCTGGAACCGGACCAGCTGTTGCGTGATATCGATCGCATCCGCCACCTGCCGGGCGTGATCGTGCAGGGGCGCTACGACATCATCTGCCCGCCGCGCAGCGCCTGGGACCTGGCCAAGGCCTGGCCGGAAGCGCGGCTGGAGATGGTGACCTCCGGCCACAGTGCCAACGAGCCGGCCACGGTGGATGCGCTGGTGCGGGCCACGGACGCCTTTGCCGACCGCTTCTGAAGCAGACGGGAGTGCCGGCCGCTGGCCGGCTTCCTGCCGTTCCAGGGTAGAGTCGGCTGTTAGTCGACTGCTCTTGGCAGGAAGCTGAAAGCTCCGCGCTGCGCGCGATAGTCGACTAGCAGTCGACTCTACCGAGCCGTCTCCGTCGAGCCACCTCGCCCAGGCGTCTCCGCGCAATCGTAGCTGTGCGGCCCGGTGAATGGCGACCCACCGGCAACGGTCCACGAGCCCCATTCTTCGCAGCCCACTTACAGCCTCCCGCAGAAGATCCGGCCGTGACCACCGCACCGGTAGTCCGCCTTTTCTTCAGGAGCACGCCATGATCGCTTGTCGCTACCTTCCCATTGCACTCTCGCTTTGTGCGGCCCTGCTGCTGGGCGCCTGTTCCAGGACCCAGGAGGCGAGCAAGGCCACCGCCGCCGAGGACGTCACCGAAGTGAAGTTGATACCGCCGTACGAGTCGCTGGACAGGGACAAGGACGGCATCGTCACCCTGGCGGAAGTCGATGCGGTAGCACCGGACTGGGCCGAACGCCTGCATGCCTGCGATACCGACCGTGACAAGACGTTGACCCGTGGCGAGTACGACGTCTGCAAGCAGACCAGCGCTTCGCATTGATCCATTACTGAACCCTCGATTGGCGCTACGGGTACCCGGCTATACCAAGGTATAGCCGGGGTAACCCACGAGCCTCTAGGACTGCCCCATTCAGGGGCGGACAATAGCGCCACTGGCCAGGGCAGCCCTGGCCGGCCCCTCCCCTCATGGAGACGCAGATGGACCCCGACCCTGCCGGGCGCACCGCGCCCCGGATGCCCGCTTGTTGCCTGTTCCTGGCGCCTGCCCGCCGGTCCCTGCCTGTCTGAGTGAGGGGGGATCGCCAGGTGCCGCCTGCCTGGAGATCGCCCCCATGTCATACAAGATCCTCTACATCACCCTGCGCCGCCTGATCGGTGAGCGCGATGTTGCCGCTCTGCGCAGCCAGCTGCTGCAGCACGGCCCGGTCATGTTCGCCCGTTCGCTGTCGCTCGGCTCGCCACGCGTGGTGGCCGACGCGCTGTCGTTGCTGCCGATCAGCGAACGCATCACGGTGCTGCGCCACCTGCCCTACCCCCTGCGCGATGCGATGAAGCCACTGTGCATCGGCGGCAGCCAGCGCCTGCACATGCAGCCGTGGTCACCGGCGGTGCTGGCGATGCGCCACGCCTGATCTGTTTCGTCCATTCCGTTCGTGTTCCGGCCCCGGCCGGCTCTGACATTCAAGGAGCGTCCCATGAGCCTGCTCAACGCCTGGTTCAACGCCTTCCTGCGCAGCCGTCGCGCAGGCAACCTGTTCCGCCGCCGCGCGATGCCCGAGGCCGGCTTCGGCCCGGGCAGCGCCGAAGCGGCACCATTCGCACTCACCACCGGCCTGGTCACCCTCGCCCAGCAGGATGAAGACCAGCTGCTGGCCACGCTGGAATCACATGCCGATGGCCTCAGCCCGCATGAGGCCGAGGAACGACTGGCCACGCTCGGCCCCAACGAGGTGGATCACGAAAAGCCGCTGCCGTGGTGGCGCCACCTGTGGCAGTGCTACCGCAATCCGTTCAACCTTCTGCTGACCGTGCTGGCGGCGGTGTCCTGGCTGACCGAGGACATCAAGGCGACGATCGTCATCGGTGCGATGGTGCTGCTGTCCACGCTGATCCGCTTCGTGCAGGAGGGTCGTTCGAACCGAGCGGCCGAGCGGCTGAAGGCACTGGTCGGCAACACTGCGCGCGTGCTGCGCCGCAATCCCGGCACCGAGGCTGCGGATGTGGCCGACCAGTACTTCGGCGCGCACCTGCACAGCCGCCGCCCGGCGCGCCTGCTGGACCTTCCGATCCGCGAGCTGGTGCCCGGTGACCATATCGTGCTGTCGGCCGGCGACATGATTCCGGCCGATTGCCGCGTGCTGAGTGCCAAGGACCTGTTCGTGGCGCAGGCGGCAATGACCGGTGAGTCGCTGCCGGTGGAGAAGTTCGCGCACCCGGGCGACGGGCTGGCCGGCCTGCTGGAGCAGCACAACCTGCTGTTCATGGGCACCAATGTGGTGTCCGGTACGGCCACCGCCATTGTGCTGGCCACCGGTAACCGCACCTACTTCGGCACCCTGGCCCAGCGCAGCACCGCCACCGACCGCGCACCCACCGCGTTCCAGGCCGGCGTCAACAGCGTCAGCTGGCTGCTGATCCGCTTCGCGCTGGTGATGGTGCCGTTCGTACTGCTGATCAACGGCTGGACCAAGGGCGACTGGACCGAGGCCTTCCTGTTCGCGCTGTCGGTGGCGGTGGGTCTGACCCCGGAAATGCTGCCGATGATCGTCACTTCCACCCTGGCCAAGGGCGCGGTGCTGCTGTCGCGGCGCAAGGTGATCGTCAAGCGGCTGGATGCCATCCAGAACTTCGGCGCGATGGAAGTACTGTGCACCGACAAGACCGGCACCCTTACCCAGGACAAGATCGCGCTGGAGCGCCACACCGATGTGTTCGGCCACGATTCGGAAGACGTACTGAAGTTCGCTTACCTCAACAGCCACTTCCAGACCGGGCTGATCAACCTGCTGGATCGTGCGGTACTGGAGCACGTGGAGCTGCAGAGTTCGCTGCGGCTGTCGCAGGACTACCACAAGGTGGATGAGATTCCGTTCGACTTCGAGCGCCGCCGCATGTCGGTGGTGGTCTCCGAGCGCGAGGACCACCACGAGCTGATCTGCAAGGGGGCGGTAGAAGAGATGCTGGCGGTCTGCAGCACCGTGCGTGAAAACGGCCAGGACATGCCGCTGGACGAGCGCCGCCTGGCCCGCGTGCGGCAGACCACCGAGGAGCTGAACGAACAGGGCCTGCGTGTGGTCGCGGTGGCGATGAAGGAGACCGCGGCCAGCCAGACCGCCTATTCGCAGGCCGACGAATGTAGCCTGACCCTGATCGGCTACGTGGCGTTCCTCGACCCGCCGAAGGAATCGGCCGCGCAGGCGCTGCAGGCGCTTGCCGCGCATGGCGTGGAGGTCAAGGTCTTCACTGGCGACAACGAACTGGTGACCGCCCGTGTCTGCGCACAGGTGGGACTGGATGCCGACACCATCCTGACCGGCCCGCAGATCGAGCGCATGGATGACGGTGCGCTGTCGCGGGCGCTGCACCACCATCGCGTGTTCGCCCGGCTGACGCCGCTGCACAAGGAGCGCCTGGTGCGCGAGCTGCGTGCTCAGGGCAAGGTGGTGGGCTTCCTTGGAGACGGCATCAACGATGCCCCGGCACTGCGTGCGGCCGACATCGGCATCAGCGTGGACAGCGCCGTGGACATCGCCAAGGAGGCCGCCGACATCATCCTGCTGGAAAAGAACCTGATGGTGCTGGAAGAAGGTGTCATCCAGGGCCGGCGCACGTTCAACAACATGCTGAAGTACATCCGCATGACCGCCAGCTCCAACTTCGGCAATGTGTTCTCGGTGCTGGTGGCCTCGGCCTTCCTGCCGTTCCTGCCGATGCTGCCGCTGCAGCTGCTGGTGCAGAACCTGCTGTACGACATCTCGCAGATCGCCATTCCGTTCGACAACGTGGACGAGGAACTGGTGCGCAAGCCGCTGAAGTGGAACCCGACGGACATCGGTCGCTTCATGGTCTTCTTCGGGCCGATCAGCTCGATCTTCGACCTGACCTGCTTTGCGTTGATGTGGTACGTGTTCGATGCCCGCACGCCGGCCGACCAGGGCCTGTTCCAATCCGGCTGGTTCGTGGTCGGCCTGCTGACCCAGACCCTGATCGTGCACATGATCCGTACGCCGAAAGTACCGTTCCTGCAGAGCATCGCTGCACCGCCCCTGCTGCTGATGACCGGCCTGATCATGGCCATCGGCGTGGCCCTGCCGATGAGCCCGTTGGCCGGCTACTTCAAGCTGCAGGCCCTGCCGGCCGGCTACTGGCCTTTCCTGGTGGCGATCCTGTTCGGCTATGCGGTGCTGACCACTGCGCTGAAGCGGTTCTACATCCGCCGTTACGGCTGGCAGTAAGCGCCCGCCGCCTGGTCCAGGGAGAAACACAATGGACATCAATCCCAACCTGCCGGCGTTCAACGCCGGCGCAACGCTCAGCTCGCTGATCAGCCTGTCGGTGGCATTCGTGCTGGGCACGATCATCGGCCTGGAACGGCAGCTGCGGCAACGCACCGCCGGCCTGCGTACCAACACGCTGGTGGCGGTGGGAGCGGCGGTGTTCGTCGATCTGGCGGTACGCTTCCATGACCTGTACGGCGGCCCGCCGTCGCCGCTGCATGTGGTTGCCTATGTGATCTCCGGCGTCGGCTTCCTCGGTGCCGGCGCGATCATGAAGGACGGCGCCCAGGTGTCCGGCCTGAACACCGCCGCCACCCTGTGGGGATCGGCGGCCGTGGGCGCATGTGCGGGCATCAAGCTGCTGCCTGAGGCGGTACTGGCGGCGGTGTTCGTGCTGGCCGCCAATACTTTGCTTCGGCCCGTGGTGAACCGCATCCAGCGGCAGCCACTGCCGGAAGCGTTCAGCGAGGCGACCTATGCGATCAACGTGGTCTGCCAGCGCGAGCAGCAGGCCGAGGTGCTGGACCGGTTGTTGCTGCTGCTCGAGCAGGCGCAGTACCCGGTGCGCGCGGTGGACCAGCGGCCGTTCGGCGAGCGCGACGTGGAGATCGAGGCGGTGCTGTATGCCACCACCGTCGATGCCGGTGAGCTCGATGCGGTGCTGGCCACACTGGCGACGACGCCCGGCGTACTGCAGGGGTTCTGGAACGCCAGCCTGGAGGAATAGTGGTTCGGTACTGCCGGCCGGCATCCACCCAATGGCGGCTTTGCTATCCTTTCCGCCCACGCCAGGGAGCCGTCCCGATGCCATCGCTGTCGCCCCGCCGCCCGCTGGTGCTGCTGGCTCTGATCGTCGTGATGGCGG
The DNA here is from genome assembly GCF_030237085.1 of Stenotrophomonas maltophilia group sp. Smal32. Taxonomy (NCBI): domain Bacteria; kingdom Pseudomonadati; phylum Pseudomonadota; class Gammaproteobacteria; order Lysobacterales; family Lysobacteraceae; genus Stenotrophomonas; species Stenotrophomonas maltophilia group sp. Smal32. Next base: position 4,211 of record NZ_JASJSI010000031.1, on the reverse strand, counting down.
CGATCTTCCTGATCGACACCGTCACCGATTATGCGGTTGCCGCCGCCTGCTTCTACGCAGCAGTCATCCTCGCCGCGTCGCGCGTACTGAGCGCGCGCGGGCTTATCACCCTGGCCATTGCCTGCATCGCGCTGACCGGGCTGAGCTTCTTCCTGACCCGCTTCGGCACCTACCGCATCGGCCTGGTCAACTCGGTGATCGGCATGCTGGTGATCGGCATCACCACCTACCTCGCCCTGAACATGGAAGCGGCCAAGGCCGCCGTGCAGGAAGCACAGGGCCGCCTGCTGCGGGTGGCGCGCGCTTCCACCGTGGGCGAGCTCACCACCTCCATCGCGCATGAAGTGAACCAGCCGCTCGCCGCCATCGCCAGCAGCGCCGAAGCCTGCCAGCGCTGGCTGGCACAGGACCCGCCGAACGTGGACAAGGCACGGCAGACCGTGGCCCGCATCCTGGCCGATGCGCACCGCGCCGGCGACGTGATCGCCCGCATCCGCGGCCTGACCCAGGGCGCGGCACCGGAACGACGCGCCTTCGATCTGAACCAGGCGGTGGAGGAAATGCTGGCGCTGTCGCGCAGCGAGCTCGACCAGCACGGCGTGGCCGTGGCGCTGCTGCTGGACGCCGACCTGCCTCCGGTGCAGGCCGATCGCGTGCAAGTGCAGCAGGTGATCGGCAACCTGATCCTCAATGCGGTGGACGCGATGGAAGGCGTGCCCGCCGCCGACCGGCGCCTGTCACTGCTGACCCGGCGTGACGGCCAGCGGGTCAGTCTCAGTGTGCGTGACCGCGGCGTCGGCCTGCCCGCCGACCATCCCGAGCGTGTGTTCGATGCCTTCTGGACCACCAAGTCACACGGCTTGGGGCTCGGGCTCAGCCTGAGCCGTTCAATGATCGAGGCCAATGACGGCCAGATCCGCGCCGAACGCCCCGCAGGCGGCGGTGCCTGCTTCATCTTCGACCTGCCCGTCGCCCTGGATACCCCTCATGCGTAAGCCCCCTGCACCTGCGGCCGAACCGGCGCCGATCGTCTACGTGGTCGACGACGATCCATCGGTGCGCGCGGCGCTGGAAGACCTGCTGGCCTCGATGGGCCTGCAGGTGCGCGCCTTCGCCTCCACCCAGGCCTTCCTTGAACACGAACTGGAAGACACCCCTGCGTGCCTGGTGCTGGACGTACGCATGCCGGGCCAGAGCGGGTTGGAGTTCCAGCGCAGCATGGGCAGCCTGGGCCTGCAGCTGCCCGTGGTGTTCATCACCGGCCACGGCGACATCGCGATGGGCGTCAACGCGATCAAGGACGGCGCCATCGAGTTCCTGACCAAACCCTTCCGCGACCAGGAACTGCTCGATGCGATCCACAAGGGCATCGAGCTCGACCGCCTGCGGCGCCGCGAGGGCGAAGCACTGGGCGCGCTGCAACAGCGCTGGGCCACACTCAATACCGGTGAGCGCGAGGTGGTCGATGGCGTGGTGCGCGGCCGTCTCAACAAGCAGATCGCCGGCGACCTGGGCGTCAGCGAGATCACGGTGAAGGTTCGCCGCGCACAGGTGATGCGCAAGATGGGTGCGCGCACCCTGGTGGATCTGGTGCGAATGTATGACCGCCTGCAGGCGGGCAGCGCTTGAATCCGGAAGCCGGCTATTCCGGTTCCGGCAATGCATAGGCGAACCGGTAGTCGTGGCGGCCTTCACTGATGGTGATCTCCAGTGTGCCGCTCAGGCCGAGCAACCCCTCACTGCCCGAGTCAGGCACCACCACCACGCTCAGCTCCGGCCTGCCACGGGTCATCAGGCCGTTGTGCTGCAGCGTGAAAGCACCCTGGCGTCCGGCCAGCGTGCCACTCACCCGCTCCATGGCCACGTAGCCGGCCGAGCCCTGTACCGGGCTGCGGAACGCCAGCATCTGGCCGACGCTGCTGCCCTGCAGGTCACCGTGGAAGACCTTGTCGATCGACATCACCCCGATCGGGCCGTCGTTGCCACCGATCGGCAGCAGGTTCACTTTAAAGGTTCCGTGCGCTTCGCCCTGCATCCTGCTCTCCCTCGTCGATGGGTTTGAACGCCGCTACTTCTTCGTCGCCAGCACGATCACCCCGGCCACCACCAGGCCGATCCCGCTCCATTCCCGCAGGGTCGGTCGTTCGCCCAGCAGCAGGTAGGCCAGCACGATCACCAGCACCACACTGAATTTGTCGACCACCGCGACCTTGGCCAGCTCACCACTTTGCAGCGCGCGGAAGTAGAACAGCCATGAAGCGCCGGTGGCCAGTGCAGACAGCACCAGGAACAACTGGGTGCGACCCGGCAACAGCAGCGGATTGGACCATTTGCCGGTAACCACCACCAACGGCAGGATCACCGCGGCCACCACCAGGGTGCGGATCGCCATGGCCAGGTCCGAGTCGACGCCCTTCACGCCCACCTTGGCGAACAACGCGGTCAGCGCGGCGAAGCACGCCGACAACCCGGCCCACACCAACCACTGCGGAACGTTCTGCATGCTGCGCCTCTCCCGGATCCATGCGTCCCGTTGCCAACGCTACACCCGTCGCACGCCTGCGCAAGCAATGCCGGGCAACGTGCGGATCAGGCGCTTTGTAGGCGGCGCTTCAACCGCGTGTCCATCAGTCCCACGGCCAGCAGCACCGCACTGGTCAGCCAGCCGGCAGCCAGCAGATGGGCCTGCGTCAGCGCGACGCCCAGCACGGCCAGCGCCACGGCACCGAACAGATGCGACCAGGGCGCACGCCCGTAGACCACCCGCTTGTACAAGGCGCTGCCCAGCAGGTAGATCAGCGGCCCAGCCACCAGCACCGTCGCATACACCGGCGTGACCGCCGCGCCCGGGTGATCCATCACCAGGTCATTGCCCACCGCTGTGGCGATGATGCCCGCGATCAGCAGTGCATGCACGTAGTGGAAGTTGGCGCCCATGCGCCCGGGGTCGGCCGCATGGGTGATCGCCTCGGTGGCGTCGCGGCTGGAGATGCCGAAGTACAGCCACCACATGGCGATGGTCCCGGCGAAGGTGGCCAACACCGCCGATACCACAGCGCTGCTCCAGTGCTCGATCTCGCTGAGTACGCCCCCCGTCGCCAACAGGGTCTCCCCCAGCGCGACGATGACGAACAACTGGCATCGCTCGGCCAGGTGCCCACCTTCGATGGTCCACTCACGGGTGTGCGAACGGCCCAGCCCCGGGAACGCAAAACCGAACATCGGCGAGACATACTCGCAGGCGACCGCCACCGCCCACAGCGCAAGTCGCGCATTGCCCTCGGTGGCCGCCCCGGCCAGCCAGAAGCACGCCGAGACGCTGACCCAGGCCAGCATCCGGCGGAAATTCGGCGCCAGCGGATGGCCGCGACCGACCTCCAGCAGCACGAACACGGTGCGCCCGACCTGCATCGTGGCGTAGGCCCCGGCAAACACCCAGGCGCGATCGGCAAAGGCCTCGGGGATGGACGAAGACATCAGCAGCGCCAGCAGCATGGTGACGAACAGCAGGCCACGGATGCGTGGCGCCTCCGGATCGAACCAGTTGCTGACCCAGCAGGCGTATTGCCAGCCCAGCCAGACAGCGAACCACAGCACCAGCGTCTGCATCACGCCGGCAAGGTCCAGGTGGTGCAGCAGATGATGGCTGAGCTGGGTAACCGCAAATACGTAGACGAGGTCGAAGAACAGCTCTTCGTAGGTCACGCGGGCGTGGTGGCCATCGCGCTGACGCAGGGCGGGCAGTCGCAGTCGTGTGCTCATGGCCATCCTTCAGCGCGCCAGGCGCCAGTACAGCAGGCCCGCCAGCAGTGCAGGCACGGCGAACACCAGCAGCAGGATCGGCAGTTCCTCCCGCACGGCGTAACCGGCCTTGCTCACGCCCACCCACATGTTGGCTACCGTCACCAGCAGCCAGGTGGCGATGAACGCGATCAGGGCCGTGGGCAGCAGCGACTGGCCTACGCTCCACAGCCGCCCGAACAGCAGGAACACGCCCAACAGCAGCACCCCACCCACCATCACCAGAAGCACGTGCATGGTCCATCTCCTTGAGCCCGCTGGCAGGCTAGCCGCCGCCGATTCTGCGCTCCAGCCGATGATCGTGGTTTCACCTTCCAGCCCCGACGAACAATCCCGACCCGCGTGCCACATGGCAAACGAGAACAGTTCCCATTAGTATTGCGTCATCGCGCAGGGATGCCCTCCCGCGC
>NZ_JASJSI010000030.1:14658-47448 GCF_030237085.1 Stenotrophomonas maltophilia group sp. Smal32 | reverse complement strand
GTGCCCCCCCGGCAGCAATACGCCCAGTGGTTAATTATCCGGCTCACGGAACTGGCTGGCAATGTGCCTATCACCCACGTTTATGGGCACGGCGGCCCCACCCTGCTGGGGTCAGTTTTTTTCCACCCGACCCCTTGCTCGGATGTTCGTTCACAGAAAGGGAGGCCTAAAGAAAAGGCACCCGCCCATGGCCTCGGCTCTACAGAGAGCGTGACATCGGTTCTCGGTCAGGGCAGCGTGAGGCGGTACACCAGAACGCGGTTGTCGTTGTCGTAGGGGCTGTCGCAGGCCTGGCCCTGCATGCGGCAATGGCGGGCGATGAAGTCGTTGTCGTTGCCGATCAGCAGCAGTACGTCGTTCGGGTGCCGTGGGTCCAGCGCCGGCAGCACGTCCATGGCTTCCCACTTCTCTGACAGCAGTCCGGCATGTGGGCCGCGCTTCGTGTCCAGGTCCAGCCCGGCACGGGCCAGCTGCGGGCGGTCCAGCAGGTTCAGCAGTTCGTCGCTGCGTGCTGGCATGATCTCCGGCTTCAGCGCGGTGTCGGTCGGGTGGGCCAGAACCGAGGGCGTGCCGGTTTCATAAGCACTTTCGGCCAGGTTGGCGGCATCGGCCACATCGACCAGCAGCACCGACTTGTAGACGATCGGGTCGTCGCCGTCCTTGCCCAGCCCGTTTCCGTCGCGCGCCAGCAGCAGGAAGCGATGACCGTCCAACGCACGCAGCTCGCTCTGCGCGGCGGTGCGGTCCAGCTTGCCCTTGCCATCGTGCGCGTAAGCGGGCAGGGCCATCACGTAATGGCCGATCGGCTGCTGTGGTGTCGGCGAGGCCGTCACGTCGTAGACCAGCACGCGGGTGTTGATGCGACCGGCCGCGTTGCCCTGCGCGCTGTCCTGCAGGGTCGCGCTCTGCAGGGCCACGAACAGGCGGCTGCCGTCAGGCGACAGTCCCATGCCTTCCACGCCCTGGTTGTTGCGGCGGCCAGTCTGCGGTGGCGCCAGCGAACCGAATGCCGGCCGGCCTTCGCGCTGAGGACGGATGGCAGGCGGTGCCACGATCACGCCCTGCAGCTGGCCCTCTGCATCGAAGTAATAGACGTTGGCGGTGTACTCGTCGCCGATATAGAAGTGGCCATCGGCGGTGAACTGCAGTGATTCCGCATCCAGCGAGACCTTGCCTGCACCGGCGCCGCTGGTAGGCGAGGGCAGCACCACCTCGCGCTGGGTGATCGTATGGTCGCCCGGGTCGGCGCCGGTGAACGGCTGGCCGTTGAAGTCCTTCAGTACCACGCCCTTGTCGGGCGCCATCGTCAGCGTGCCAAGCTCGGGCTTGCCCGGGGAAACGTCGATGCGCAGCTGCATGCGCTCGACGCGGCCGGTGTAGTCGTAGAACAGGCCAGCCCCGGGATCGTTGCGGCCGCGGTCGGGCAGGGTCCACAACACGCCTTCGTAGCCGTTGGCAGTGCGCTTCCAGGTGCCGGGCTGCACCGCCAGCGACGAGAACGATCCCAGCGTGTCACCCAGGAAGTCCACCGTGCCCGCCGACAGCCGCCCGGCGGCGACCAGGCCTTTGTCCACATAGCTGCGACCGCCCAGCTGCAGGGTACGCGGCGCTGCACCCGTTGCCTCATGCGGAGCGGAGTATCCGCTGGCGGAGAGAGTGGCCATCAGCAGGGCGGTCGTGAGCATCAGTGGACTCCGGGCGGTCAATCAGAAGCGAAGGTCGATCGTACCGAACACCTGGCGTGGTGCCGAGGCATGGAACACGTACAGTTTGCCGGCCGGGTCGCTCGGGGCGAACACGCTCGAATCCAGGTTGCTGGCATAGCGCTTGTTGGTCAGGTTGGTCACGTTGAACGACACGCGCATGCCCTTGGCGAAGCCGACCTGGCCGAAGTCATAGCCACCGGCCAGATCGAACACGGTAAAGCCGCCGAAGCCCTGGTCGTTGGTGTAGGTGTAGAAGCGTTCGCCGGTGTACTTGCCGCGCAGGCTGGCGAACCAGCCGTTGTCGCGCCAGGTGATCTCGGTGGCCAGCAGCTGCTTGGGTGTATCGGTCTGGATCTTGCCCTTGATCTGCTGCTCGACGCCGGCCTGCACGTAGTTCGACGCATAGGTCGAGCGGTTCAGCGAGGCCGAGGTGTACCAGCTGAAGTGCTCGTTCGGGGTCCACAGCACGGTCAGCTCGGCACCACGGCTGTCGACGCCGCCCACGTTGTAGAAGCGGTTGCCGCAGGTCGGGCCGACCGGCTGCCGCGAGTCGCAGGGGTTGTACTGCAGCAGGCGGTTGTCGAAGCGCACGCTGTAGGCCGCGACCGAGGCCTGCAGGGTATCGGTGACGAAGCGGTAGCCGGCCTCCAGCGAGCGGGATTCTTCCGGCTTCAGGTTGCCCTGCGCGTTCCAGGTGGCCTGGCTGACTGCCTGCGGGCCCAGCTTGAAGCCGCCCTGGAACATGGCGATGTTCTCGGCGTAGCTGGCGAATACTTCGTGATGCTCGGCCAGGCGGAAGTTGGCGCCGATGCTGGGCAGGAAGTTCTTGCTGGCCTTCAGTGAGCCGGTGGCGAACTGGTTGTTGGAGGTCGGCGAGATCGGCGCCTTCGCGTCGCCGGGCAGGGCCTGCGCATCGGAGGTGGCATGCGGGCTCTTTGCGCCGAACTCCAGGGTCAGGCGATCATCGAGCAGGCGCCAGGTGTCCTTCAGGAAGAACTGGTGGGTCTTCCAGCGCGTGCGCTGGGCGAACACGCCAACGTCGGAGGGCAGGGTGTTCATGCCGCTCAGGTCGCGCGGGCCGTCCACGGCGGTCTGGTAGCGCTCGGCGCTGCTGGTGTTGCGCTCGTACCAGACGCCGCCTTCGATGCGGTGCGCGCCCAGTTCCCAGTCGAACGACAGCGTGCCGCCATCGCGGTCGATGGTGTAGATGGTGTTGCGGAAGATGATCGGAATCTCCTGCGCCGTGCCCTTGTTCGACCAGGCGCCGCTGTTCCAGTTGTGGCCTTCGCCGCGGTCATCGTGGTGGTAGGCCAGGGCCCGCAGGCTGAAGCCATCGGCCAGGAAGAAATCACCGGCCAGGTAGTACAGGTTGTCGTCACGCAGGATCTGCCCGGCAGTAAAGGCACCGTCGGCATCCTTGTCCGGACCGCTGCTGTCGCACTTCTTCGCATTGAAGCTGGCGGTATTGCAGTAGGCCTTGGCCACGGCCTTGTTCCAGTCCGGCGCGTAACCGCCCCAGTCCCAGCCCAGCCCGCGCGACATCTCGTCCTTGGACAGGTAGAAGTAGTCCGCCTGGGTAGTGCGCGAGGTATCGACGAAGCCGGTGATCTGGCCGCGGCCAAAGTTCCACACGCCCTTGGCGTTGAACTGCTTGGTGGTGGATTTGTTGTAGGCGGTCTGGTCGTTCCACAGATCGGAGACGGCATTCATGCCGGAGATATAGCCGGAGAAACCGTTGTACCCGCCGCTGTCCACACGCACGAAGGTGCGGCGGTTGGCATCGCTGCCGAAGGTCTGCACCACGCGGCCGCCGAGTTCCTGGGCCGGGCGGTCGGAGGTGTACGAGATGGTGCCACCGAGGTTGCTGGTGGATGGCGTGCCGAGGCTGCCGATGCCCACCGCCAGCTCGGCGCCGGCCATGTTCTCGCTGATCAGCGCACGGTTGATGGTCAGGCCGTTGTAGTTGTTGTACGCGCCATCGCCCAGCGGCACGCCGTCCAACGTGTAACCGAGACGGGTGGAGTTGAAGCCGCGCAGGCCGAGCGTCATCGACTGCTCGTTGGTGCCCAGCGCATCGGCCGACTGCGCGTTTACGCCCGGCAGCAGGTTCAGGGTCTTCTGCAGGCTGGTACCCGGCGGCAGGATGTCGAGGTTCTCGCGGGTGATGCGCTGCACCTGGCGGGCTTCACCGCTGCCGATCACCGAGACCGCATCAAGGGTGGTGGCGGACGTGCCATGGGAGGTCGGGGCAGCATCCTGCGCCCAGGCCGCGGGAGCAAGCGCGATCGACAGCGCGGCGGCCAACAAAGTCTTCGTCATGTTGCAGACACTCAGGCAAGCACGAGCCGCCGCGTGGGCGCGGAGCTCATGGAATTCGAAAGGGGATACAAGCGATGCGACTGCGGACGCTGCAGGCGCCGTGGGTCAACGTGAAAATGGTGCGCTAGACAGATGACTGTCTGGTGACATGTCTGTAGAGCCGAGCCCACGCTCGGCTGCTTTTGGCCGGAGCCGAGCGTGGCTCGGCTCTACAATGGCACGCGACGGCGCTACTCCTTCGGCGTCTGGCGCGGCTTGCGCGTGCGCTTCGGCTTTGCGGTGTCACCACTGCTCACGGCACCGTCCTGCAGCGCCTGCAGCCAGGACAGGGTGTCCACGTAGTCGATGAAATGGCGCAGGTAACCTGGGCTGGTGGCCTGCATCGTGTCCAGCATGCGCTGCACCAGCACCGCCGAGTTCAGCGGGCCGCCGTCGGCGGGGGCTTCAGTGCGCAGCGAGCGGCGCACCTGCAGTTCGCTGCGCAGCTCCGACCATTCGCGCTGCACCTGCTGCAGCATCGGCACCTGCGGGTAATGCGGCAGCGAGCGCGACCCCGCATCGAGGTCGCGCACCAGGGCGCGCAGGCCATCCAGCGCTGGCGGCCTACTTGGCATCCGGGGCCTTGGGCTTGGGAATCGGCGCGATCTCCACGCGACGGTTGCGTGCGCGGCCTTCCTCATTGGCATTGGAACTGACCGGCTGCTCGCTGCCGAAGGCGGCGGCGAACACGGCGTCCGCGGGCACGCCGTCGGCAATCAGGGTGCGGGTCACGGTCAGCGAGCGCTGCGCGGAAAGCTCCCAGTTGTCGGCGAAGCGGCGGTTGCCTTCGCGCACCGGCGCGTCATCGGTGAAGCCGCTGACCATCAGGATCTCTTCGCGGCTGCCCAGGTAAGCGGCCAGCGGTGCGGCCAGGCTGCGCAGCAGCTCCTGGCCTTCCGGCTGCAACTGGTCGGAGTTCAGTGCGAACAGCACGCTGCCGCTGATGCCGATGCGGCCATCGACCAGCGTCACCCGGCCAGCAGCCAACGGGCCGGCCAGTGCCTGTTCCAGGGTCTGCAGGCGCTTGGCTTCGGCCTGGCGCTGCTTCACTTCCTGGTCCAGCCGCTGCGACAGCTCCAGCTGCACGGCGACCACCCCGACCAGGATCAGCACGAACGCGCCCAGCAGCACCGACATCAGGTCGCCGAAGGCGGCCCAGATCGGGGCGTGTGAGCCGCCATCGACCTCCAGCTCGTCGCTCATGCGCTGCCGGCCTTGCCGCGGCGCGTGGCCAGCTGCTGCAGTTCTTCCATCACCTGCTTCTGCGACAGCAGGCTGAGGTCGACCACCTCGCGCGCCTGCGCCACGTAGTAAGCCAGCTGCTCATCGCTGCGGGCCAGCGAGGCATCCAGTGCACCACCGATCTGTTCCAGGCGGCCGGAAAGCTCGGTGGCGGCACTGCCGAACTGCGCGACCGCTTCACCGAAGGCGCCGGCGAGCTGGCCGACGTCACCGGCGCTGCCGTTGAGCGCTGCGGCGATGCCGTCCAGCTTCCCGGTCTCGGCGGCGATATGGTCGGTGAAGCGGTTGCCGACGCGTTCCAGCAGCTCGGCCGAGCCGCCGACCAGCGCGTCCACCGCCGTGCGCTGCTCGTGCGAAGCATGGTTGATCGCATCGAGCAGGGTCTGCACGGTGGCCAGCAGGCGGCCGCGTTCTTCCAGCATCGCGTTGTCGCGCACCAGGCTTTCAGAGAGCGTGCTGCGCAGCTCGTTGATGACGTCGGCTGCGGCCTTCGGTGCGGCGGCAGCGGTCTGCAGCAGGGTGGAGACTTCGGCCAGCGTGGCGCTGGCCTGTGCACGACCGTTCTCGCCGATCTGCTGTGCGGTCGCCGCCAGCGTGTCGCAGACCTGCTGCTGCTGCGCAGCCAGGCGTTCGCCGTTGGCCTGCAGGCGCTCGGCCAGGTCGGAGGAAACGTGCTGCAAGGCATCGCTCCAGCGCTGCAGGCGCTGTTCGTCGCCGGCCTGCAGCTGCGCATGCAGCGCGGCGTGGGCTTGCTGCAGTTCGGCGCCGACCGCGTCCCAGCGCGCCTGGCGCTGCTGTTCGCGAGTGTCCAGGCAGGCCTGCAGTTCGGCGTGTGCGGTTGCGGCGGCAGCCTGGGCGGCCTGCCACTGCTGCGAGCGCTGCTGTTCGTGGTCCTGCAGCAACGACTGGTTGGCGTCGTGACGCTGCTCAAGTGCCCGCAGCAATGCCTGCGCATGCTCGTCCAGCTGCTGGCCGGCCGCCAGCAGCGCCTGCTGCTGGCGCTCGACCAGCGCGCTGTTCAGAGCCTGCTGCTGCTCGATGGCGGCGCGCCAGGCCTCGGCGTTGCCGTTGGCATCGACCTGCAGGCGCTCGCCGATGCGCGCGACCAGCGCTTCGGCCTGCGTGCCCTGGCCATCGCTGAAAGCCTGCAGGTGCTGGCGCAGATCGTCCACCAGGGCCTGCTGTGCCTGGCTCTGTTCACTCACCACCTTGGCCCAGCTGGCTTCGGTCGCAACGCGGCTGCGCTCGAAACCGTCGCTCAGGCCAGCCAGCTGCTGCTGCACGGCCTGCTCGACGCGGGCGTGCAGTGCTTCGCTGTGATGGGCCAGGCCAGCCAGCGTGGTCTCGGCCATCGGCTGCAGCGCACCGCCGATGGCGGCGGCGCTGGCTTCGGCGCCTTCGCGCAGCGACTGCTGCAGCGAGACCGCCAAGCGCTCCTGAAGCGCCTGGCTCTGGGTCAGGAACTCGGCCTGGCCGGCCAGCAGGCGCTCGTTGGCGGCCGTGCTGTGCTGTTCAAAGGTCTGTGTCATCGCCTGCAGGCGGTCGACCAGGGCAGGCAGGGCGGCAGACTGTGCCTGCAGCAGGCGCAGCGACTCGGCACGCTGCCAGGCCTGCGAGTACGGATGCAGGTCGCCTGCAATGGCCCGGTCCAGCTGCTGCACGGCCTGCAGGCGGTCGCGGCGCAGCAGGGCGGCCAACAGGCCGAGCATGGCCGAGCTGGCCACACCGGCGATCGAGGTACCGAATGCCACCGCCAGGCCCTGCACCGGCGAGGCCAGCGAGCCGCGGATGGCGGCCATGTCGGTCGCGCTCTGCAGGGCTAGTCCGGTGCCACGCAGCGTGTCCATCATGCCCAGCAGGGTACCGAGCATGCCCAGCAGCACCAGCAGGCCGACCAGATAAGGGGTCAGCACCGGTGCGGGCAGGGCGATGCGCTCGCCTTCCACGCGCAGGCGCACGGCGTTGCGCAGGCCTGCCGGCACGCGCTCCAGCCAGGGGGCGAGGCTTTCCTTCGCGCTGGACAGGTCGTTCAGTGCGGCGCGCAGGCCGTTGCTGGCCTGGCGGTAGCGGTACAGCTCCACGCCACCGGCGATGTAGCAGGCCGCGATGATCGCCGCCACCGCTGCACCCAGCGGATGCACCGAAACGTAGCCAATGCCGATCCAGCACACGGCCAGCAGGCCGACAAGGAAGACAACGACATGGAAAGCAGTTCTGGACATGGTGTTCCGGTCAGTGGGAGCGCAGGGCGTCTTGCAGCCCTTCGATCGGGTGGAAGCGCAGCTGCAGCTCGGCGAGCAGCAGCGTGCGCATGTCATGGCGGAAGGCCGTGCGCCAGCCGGGCTGGCCGTGCACGCGTTCAAATCGGGCGCCGAGCACGGCCGGCGCAGTGGCCAGCAGGCTGTGTTCGCGCGGGGTGAGGGTCTGTTCCATTACCGCGTCGACCTCGGCCAGTCGTGCCAGCTCGGGTGAAACCTGCACCAGCTGGTCGCGCAGGCGGCCGCGCAGGCGCCCGGTGGCAGTCTGGATGGCCTGCTGCAGCACCCGGTAGCGCTGGCGCAGCGAGGCGAAATTGGGGGCGGCGGCGGCTTCGGCCAGGTCCAGCAGGCGCTCGGCCTCGGCATCCTCACTGATCGAGGCGAGCAGGCTGGCGTGCGCCTGGGTGCAGTCGGCCAGTACATCCTCGACCGCTTCGGCGGCTTCACCGGGTTCGGGCAGGCGTCCGCCGAGCGCCCCGGACAGGGCCACGGCACGGCTCCAGTCCACCCACTGGCCGAGGCGATCGGTCAGGGCCGGACTGCTGGCCGGCATCGCGCCGTCGCTGAGACGGGCGAGCAGGCGGAGGAACTCCGGTCCACCCAGGACCGGCTGCGCTGCGTTCGCCATCAAGGGGTGAGGGGCCAAAAACCGTTGATTTTACAACCAGATGACCCGGCCTGGATGAAGGCGGGTCCGGGGGGAGGGCACCCGCAGGCGCGACAGGGCTTAGAATGTCCGGCTGCACCCATCCGTTCGACCCCTGGAGTTCCCCAATGACTGTTGCGCAGTTCTACCCGATCGGCACCCCCGGCCAGCCCTGGGGCGACGCGGAACGCGCACAGTGGCGGGCCCGCCAGCAGCGCCAGCGCAGCTACCACGACGACGTGGTGGCCGCGCTCGAGCGCCTGGACGACAGCTTCGATGTGATCCAGTACGGCCAGCTGGACTATGCGCCGGACCATTACCCGCTGTTCGCCGTGGTCAACCACGACTGGAACCCGGCGCTGCCGACCGCGCTGATCACCGGCGGCGTGCATGGCTACGAGACCAGCGGCGTGCACGGCGCCCTGCAGTTCCTGGAACAGCAGGCCGAGCGTTACCTGGGCCGGCTGAACCTGATCGTGGCGCCGTGCGTCAGCCCGTGGGGCTACGAGCGCATCCAGCGCTGGAACCCGGACGCCATCGACCCCAACCGCAGCTTCCGTGACGGCGGCCAGATCGTGGAAGCCGCCGCCCTGATGGCCTGGGTGGCCGAGCGCAAGCCGAACCTGCTGGTGCACCTGGACCTGCACGAGACCACCGACAGCGACCTGCACGAGTTCGATCCGGCGCGTTGTGCCCGCGACGGCAAGCCGTTCGAGCGCGACACCATCCCGGATGGCTTCTACGTGATCGGCAACAGTGAAGATCCGCAGGCCGAGTTCCAGAAGGCATTGATCACCGCCGTCGCCCCGGTCACCCATATCGCCCCGGCAGACGCCGAGGGCAACCTGGTCGGCCTCCCGCTGCAGTCGCCGGGCGTGGTCTGGGGTGAGTCGCGTTCGATCGGCGCCTGCGCCGGCTTCACCGACGCACGCTTTGCCACCACCACTGAGGTCTACCCGGACAGCCCGCGCACCAGCCCGCAGGAATGCAACGACGCCCAGGTGGCGGCGGTGTGCGCGGGCCTGGATTTCGCCCTGGCGGCGCAGTAACGCGCCACGTTCCGGGCAGCGACCGGCATCAGCCGGCGCCGTTCTTTGGCCGGCGAGGTGGCCATCGATGGCGAAGGCGAGGCGCGGCATCCGGCGAACACATCCAGATCGCGCCGGTACACCGTGCTGTTGACTCCGAACAGGCCCAGCAGCGAGTGGAAGAGGTTGTCGTGGCTGTGCGCCCGGTGCAGGGCATTCTGGTGCAGGCAGGCCAGGTCCAGGCCTGCGTTGCGGCCGAAGTCCGGTGAAAACCACATCACCATCGGCACCTGGGTCTGCTCGCGCGGGGCGATGAAGTAGGGCGTGCCGTGCAGGTACATCCCGCGTTCGCCCAGCGACTCGCCATGGTCGGACACATAGATCAGTGCGACATCACGCTGGTCCGCATAGCCCTGCAGCAGGTCGATGGCCTTGCCCAGCAGGTGGTCGGTGTGGACCAGGGTGTTGTCATAGGTGTTGACCAGCGCCTCGTTGCTGCAATGCTGGATCTGGTTGCTGTCGCAGGTCGGGCTGAAAGCCCGCGACGCTGCGGGATACCGTTCAAAGTAGGTCGGCCCATGACTGCCGAGCTGGTGCAGCACGACCAGGGCGTCACCGTTCATGGCGCCAATGCGTGTTCCGAGCTGATGCAGCAGCACCTCGTCGTAGCAGGTGCCGTCGGCGTTGACGCATTGGCCGGCCACCTTCAGCACGGGCATGTCTTCAGTTGGCACGCGTTCGCACACGCCCTTGCAGCCGCCATTGTTGTTGTTGCGCCAGAGCACGCTGACGCCGGTGCGCTGCAGGATGTCGAGCACGTTTTCCTCGGTTGCTGCGCGTACATCGTCGTACTGGCTGCGGGTCATCTGCGAGAACATGCACGGCACCGAGATCGCCGTTGCGGTTCCGCATGAGGAGACATCATTGAAGCTGATGACGCCTTCCTTGCGCGAGAGCCGGGGATTGGTCGCGCGTGGGTAGCCGTTGAGCTGGAAGTTCTGTGAGCGCGCGGTCTCGCCGACGACCAGGATCACCAGCTTCGGGCGCGGGCCTGGTATTCGCCGTGCGTCCATGCCGATCGCGCGCAGCGGTTGCTGGCGGGTGCTGTAGAGGCTCTTCAGATAACCGTGGGTATGCCGCACCACGTTCAACGGCAGCAACTGGTCGCGGATGTAGCGGTTGTTGCGAAGCAATGACGAATAGTCCTTGTAGAACGCAAAGCCGATCGCCAGCAGCACCATCATGGATACCAGGACGTTGACTGGCCACACCAGGAACGAACGTATCGAGCCCGCCCCGCTGGCGGTGCGCATCAGGACCAGCCCGGTCGCGGGCAGCCCGCCCAGCGTCAGCAGGGTCAACAGCAGTGGCAGCGACAGATAGGCGTTCAGTTCAGCCTGGTTGGTCTCGAACACGTTCTGCACCATGCTGCGATCGATCAGCACGTTGTAGTGCAGCATGAAGTAGCTGCAGGCGGCGCTGACGACAACGAGCAGCACCAGCAGCGGCCTGCGCAGGAACGGCAGTGCCAGCAGTGGCGTCAGCAGCAGGTTGAACAGGCAGAAAAGCGCCACCGGCAAGCTGGCCAGGAACAGCACGCTGCGCAGGCTGTTGAGGTCGATCAGCCCCCACAGCGTCTTCCAGAGGGCGATGTTTCCAATCGTGGTGAAGAACAGTGCGGTGGCCCAGACCAGAACGATCGGATGGGGCCGTGGAAAACGGCGGCGTTGACGCACGAGCAGGTTCCGTGGAGCGGGAGTGCGCGCAGTATCGAAACCGCTTTATCAGGAAGT
The DNA here is from genome assembly GCF_030237085.1 of Stenotrophomonas maltophilia group sp. Smal32. Taxonomy (NCBI): domain Bacteria; kingdom Pseudomonadati; phylum Pseudomonadota; class Gammaproteobacteria; order Lysobacterales; family Lysobacteraceae; genus Stenotrophomonas; species Stenotrophomonas maltophilia group sp. Smal32. The sequence continues at coordinate 36,417 of NZ_JASJSI010000030.1, read as the reverse complement.
TGTCAGGTTGGGCGGACTACCCCAGCAGGATCACGCCCCACACCGCGCCCACCATCAACAGTGCGGTGGTCTGCGCGGCGCTGCCCATGTCCTTGGCGTTCTTGGACAGCGGATGCTGTTCCAGCGAGATGCGATCGACCACCGCTTCGATCGCCGAGTTGAGCAGTTCCACCAGCAGGCTGATGAAGCAGACCGCCAGCACCAGCGCCCGTTCGAGCTTGCTGATGTCCAGCGCGAACGCTGCAATGATCAACAGCGCGTGCAGAAGCAGCAGCTGACGAAAGGCAGCTTCGCCGCGGAAGGTGGCGATGAAACCATCGCGCGAATGGATGAGGGTATGGAAGATGCGGCTCAGGCCGGTCTTGCCGTGCGGGTACTTGCCGCTGTCCTTGGGGTGCTGCATGCCGTTTCCGCCGTGAAGTGAGCAATCCCCAGCATGTGCACGCGCGCGTCAGGAAACCGTCAGATGGGCCACTCCAGGCTGAACCGGCAGCCCTGCTGCGAGGAACACACCGTCATCCTCCAACCGAGGTGCTCGACGATGCGCTGCACGATGGACAGCCCCAGTCCCTCGCCACTGTGCGGGCTGCCGGGCACGAAGCGCTGGAACTGCCGTGGATCGATGCTGGAGGGCAGCCCGGGTCCGGTGTCAGCGACGATGAGTGCAGTGTCGTGGAGGGTGATCCGCACTTCGCCGTTTTCGGTGTACTGGCAGGCGTTGCGCAGCAGGTTCCAGATCACGCTGTGCGCCAGATCCGCGTTGGTGTCCAGCTCGGCGTCATGCCGGGCATCAAGCGCAACGATTACCGGCTTTCCGGAAATCCAGGGCCGGCAGCGCTCCATGCAGGATTCGATCAGCGGACGCAGGGCCACCTTGTTGCGCGGCACGGTACTGGGTGCGCGTGAGAGCAGCAGCAGGCAGGTCAGCTGGCGCTGCATCTCCTGGGTGGTGCGCAGGATGCGCTGCGCGCTGGGAACCAGGTGGCTGTCGGCCGGAAGCTGGCAGGCGAGCGTCTCCGCAGCACCGCCGATGATGGCCAGCGGCGTGCGCAGCTCGTGGCTGGCATCGCCGCTGAAGCACTGTTCGCGATGCAGGAACCGTTCGAGCTCGTCACTGTGTCGGGCGAAGGCGCGGGCGAGTACACCGATCTCGTCGCGCGCGTTCTGGTAGGGGAAGGGCTTCTGGCCGTCCTGCACCGCGTCCGCCAATCGCGTGATGGGCGCGATGACATGCGTCGCTACCTTCCGGCCGATCAGGAAGGCGCCGAGCACGCAGATCGAAATGACCAGTGCCGCAAAGGCATTGATCAGATGTTCCAGATAGGCATAGTGCGCTGCGTCCTGCAGCAGGTAGTAACGTTGGCCGCCACTATCGAACACGCGCAGGTGCCACTCGTTGGGCGCCTGTTCGCCATGGTAACCCAGGCCATACTGGCGCAGCACCACAGGCACGTTGCGGGCATCGTACAGTGCGCTGCCAGACGGCAGGGCGGGGCGTTGGCCACGAGCCAGTTCGTCCTGCAGGCGGTGTACTTCGCTGGCCTGGGTGCGTGCAACGACGACGGCACGGACCTGGTCGTAGTCGACTTGTTCGGCCAGCACGATGAAGCCCATTGCTCCGGCCATCAGCAGCACGAACGAAATCGTGATGCGGGTGCGAAGGGTCAGGCGGCGGTAGAGGCCTGCCGGGGTCACGCCTGCATGCGCCAGCCGACGCTGTGCACCGTAGTGATCAGCGCGCTGTCGAAGCTGCGGTCCACCAGCAGGCGCAGTTCGTGGATATGCGTCCGCAATGCCCCGCTGTCCGGTGGCTCGTCGCCCCAGACCAGGTATTCCATCTCCTGCTTGCGGACCACTGCGGGCGCCGCGCGAACCAGGCACATCAGCAGCTTGTGCGACGTGGGCGTCAGCGCAATGCAGCGGCCTTGCCGCCAAGCCTGCGGTGATCGGGTATCCACCTGCAGGTCCTTCCAGGCGAGCACGCTCTGGACCTGGCGGCCCTCGGCCCTTCGCACCAGGGCCCTGATCCGTGCATCCAGCTCCTTCAGCGAGAACGGCTTGACCAGGTAGTCGTCCGCACCCATTTCCAGGCCCTGAACGCGGTCTTCGACCGGGTCGCGCGCGGTCAGCATCAGGATCGGAACCGGATTCTGGAACTCCTGGCGCAGCTTCCTGCACAGGGCCATGCCATCCAGACGCGGCAGCATCAGGTCCAGCAGGATGGCGTCGTAATCATTCTGCGTGGCCCGGCGCAGGCCGCTGGCACCGTCGCGGGCATCGTCCAGCACGTAGCCCAGCGGCTCGAAGAAGGCGTACAGATTGGCAACCAGCTCGGGGTTGTCTTCGATGATCAGCAGGCGGGTCATGGCGTGCGTCCTTGCGCGTGGCCGAACTCTGCCCGATCTCTTGCCGGATGCCAATGCCCTGGCTGAATGGATCGCAATCGGCAATCGGCAATCGGCACTCACCGCCCTCAAGCGACGTTCAATCGGCCGGGCTGCGTGAGTCGCGGATCGAATAGATCACCGAAAAGATCTTCCAGCCCTGTTCGGTGCGGATCAGCTGCCACATTTCCTTGCCCCAGTTGGTCTTCACCCCATCGTCGTTGAAGCTGTAGTCGAACGACACCGAGGCCACGTCGCCATCCGTCTCGATCTTGGTGTTGGAGAATGTCTCTTCTTTTGGCTTGGGCGAAGCCACCGCTCCGTCGATCAGCGCGATGAAGTTGTTGGTGGGAATCTGCCGAGCCTTGATCGCATCGGGCTTGGTCTTGCGGATGTCCTGCAGGCGCGCGTCCTCGGAAACATACTGCCAGCCGATGTCTTCCGGCTTGTCCGAGAAGAACAGGCCCATGTAGGTCGGCTTGTCCTTGTTGATCAGCGAGGTGCGGAACGATTCGACCACCTGTTCGATGGCCTTGACGTCGGCGGTGGCGTTCTGTGCGGCATAGGCCGACAGGCACGCCGGAAGCAACAGGGCGAGGGCAGTGAAGCGTGCGCGTGCGTTGGGCATCATGGGGTCCTGAGGGGGGAGTAGGGTGGCGCTGGCGCATCACCGCGCGTAGGTTCGCCAGAAGAGCACGCGGCCTTCGGTCCTGTTGATGGCGACGAAGACTGACTTTCTGGATTCGGGCGCGCAGCGAAAGACGCGGTACGACGCACTGAGCGTCGCGTTGCCAGGCCACCAGTGTCGATTGAATGCAACAGGATTACTGTTGTTGAATGTGGTCGCCTGGCAATCCGCAGGAAGCTGCAGTGGTATCGCAGGGGGCTTGGCGAAGGCCAGCGCGCTGGTGTTTGAGTCGAGGTCGTGCACTTCGCGCAGGTCGGTCGCTTCGTGGGGCACCCAATCGGGAATCCATCCCTTGTTCACCATGTCGGCGTCGATGGCCTGCTGCTGGGTGTCGAACGAACTGTCCATCACCAGGCTGCAGGCGCTGAGCATCGTGCAGACTGCCAGTGCAAGAGTGCTTCTCATCCCGTTCCTGGCAACGGCTGTAACGCTCGTGTTCATGCTGGCATGGGCTGCCATTGAGCTATCGGGTCAGCGCGTCGAACAGGCGATTGCGGTCCGCATCGCTCATCGACCAGCCCTGTCCGAGCGGGGCCATGCGAACGGATTCGGTCCGGCCGCAGGCGCGGTACTGCCAGGTCTCCGAGCCATCGGGCTGGGCTTCCACGTCGATGCCCTCCAGGCGCGCGCACTGCAGCCGGGCCAGCGCCATCGGCGCGAAGTGCAGCATGTAGTGCTGTACCCGGTCGGCCGGCATTGCCGTGCCGGCAGGCAGCGGGTGGGCCGGGCCGTACTCGGCGAGCAGGCCAACGCAGGTCGCTGCGGCGGACAGGGGATTGCGACCGAAGGCGCGGGAGGCATCCCGCTCCACACTCTTTCCCAGAGTCTTGCCTTCCTTGCTGCTGGCATAGACCTCGGCGGCCTGCAGTTGCGCGGCGTCGAGTGTCGATAGCCAGTGCTGACGGCCCTCCTGCAACTGCAGTTTCAGGCCGGGTAGAGTCTTCTGGCAGCGCACTGCGATCGCCTGTGTCTGCACGAAATCCTGCCCACGATCGCCCGGCGTTGCGGTCGCTGTTGCCGCCGCTGGGGCAACAGCGAGGGCCATGCAGGCGATCACCAGATTCCGTCCCATTCCATTGCGCATCCTGCACCTCATGGCGAGTTTGACGGCGCACGCTAGCACGGATGACGGGCGCCGCAACAGGCCGGTTTGACGTTGAGGAAGGTCTGCGAGGATGATGCGCGGGCGCGCGGCGCAGGAGGGGATCTGTCAATGAGGACACTGATGTGGGGGCTTGCCGGCCTGTTCTTGGCGTAGGTGGCCGGTTGCTCGGCGATCTCGGCGTGGCATTCCCACGCGCTTGCCTCGGTCCCGGTCGGGGCGAGCAGGGCCGAGGTACTGCGGGCGCTGGGGCAACCTGACGTGGTGGAGCAGGCCGGTGTTCCCTTTGCGCGCTATGCGAGCAGTGGATGCAGTGGTCGCTGTGCGCAGCGATGGTGGTATGAGAACCGGCTGGGCCTGGATACCGAAGCCTGGTCGGTAGAGCTGGATGCTTCCGATCGCGTGCTCGCAGCGTCGCGCTGGACATCACCGTAGAAGACCGCGACGAGCGCATGCGCATCCACCGTCCTTTCATATTTATCGCAAGCCTGGCCCTGATGGCGTGGTGCACGTTGATGGGCATACTGGTGCTCATCTATGGCTTCGACGGGCAGGGCCTGCGCTGCGGCAGGCTGTGCTCACTGGAGGTCTCCATCCGCCTGCTCTTTGGTGATCGGGGATTCGAAATACTGGTGGCGATGGGGTTATTTGCCACAGCGCTGATGTGCGGGCGTACCGCACTGCGGGAGGGCATGCATGCCGGGCGGCCACGGAGGCAGGCGGGGCGCCGTGGGCGCAAACACCGCCGACCGGGGCGACCCCTGTCGTAAGGTGTCTGCACCGAGGTAAATAGCTCAGTGTGGGACGCTGCAGGTCGCTTCAGCGATGCAGCGCGTCAATGATCAACCCGGTGGCGATCTCCACCAGCAGGTACTCGCTATCGGACTGGCGCACCCAGCGCCGGTCGCGGCCCGGCTCGCGCAGGTCATAGCGCGCGTAGTCGTCCACCCAGTAGCGGCGGTCCACTTCGGCCCAAGGCAGGCGGTCCCCACGACGCCAGGCCTTCTTCTGCCAGCCCGGCGGCGGCGCATCGCGGTTGTGCGGGCCGCCTGCATGCGGCGGCGGGCCGTTGCCGCGGGCGTGGTGCGGCGGATCGGCGAAGGCGGGGGCCGCAGCCAACGCGGTAGCGGTGGTCAAGGCGATGGCAAGCAAACGTGTGGTCTTCATGGATGTGCCTCCGTCATGGCCGCAGCATGCGGCGCTGTGGTGGGAATATAGGGCGGAGAGCGTGAATGAATACGGGTGTGCGCGGCACTTTCCTGAACACACGGCGTGACGTGCAGTCGCCGCCCCTGAACGGATCAACGGGCTCCGCCCGCGGCCGAATCCGTTGCGGCCCAGCCTCCGCCCAACGACAGGAAAAGATCCATCTGCCGGTCAATGCGCTCCGCGCGGGAGGCGGCCAATGCGGACTCCGCATCTGCCAGCGCGGCCTGGGCCGAAAGCACGTCGAGAAAATCAATCCTGCCGAAACGGTAGAGTTGCTGTGCCTGCCCGGCGGCCCGCGCTGCATCCCAACGTGCCTGCGCCAGGCTGTGCTCGCGTTCAAGCTCCTGCGTGCAGGCAGAAAGCGCAGTCTCGGTCTGGCGAAGTGCCTGCAGCACTGCGCCGTCAAAGGAAGCAAGAGCCGTATCTGCATTGGCACCGGCCGCTGCGATGCGGGCCTTGACTACGCGGCGGTTGGGCCAGTGCCATGACAGCAGCGGCCCGACGCTCGCCCCGAAACTGTCGGCGGAAAGCAGCTGCCCTCGCGTGCCTGCTGTGCCCAGGGATGCGCCCAAGGTGACCCGCGGATAAAGGTCTGCGGTCTCCACGCCGATCATCGCCGTGGCCGCCGCAAGGCTACGTTCCGCAGCACGTATGTCGGGGCGCCGCTGGAGCAGCTGCCAGCCGTCACCGATCGGCAGCGCCTGCTGCAGCTCAGGGGGCTGGGGGCAGGTTTCCGCCTCCCTGGGATAGTCTGCCGGGACCCTGCCCATCAGGGCGGCCAGTTCGAACAGTGCGGCCTGGCGTTCCGCCAGCAGGTGCGGTATCCCCGCCGCGCTCCGGTTGACTGCGGCTCCGGCACGGCTGACATCGAAGTCCGTTCCGCGCCCGCCCGCAGCCAAGCGACGGGTTGCCTCCAGCGTGGCGCGCTGTATCGCCAGCACCTGCCGGGTCGCAGCGAGCGTGTGATTGCTTGTGCAGATCTGGAGATAGGCACGGGTGACGGCAGCAGCGACGACCACGCGGACCTGGTCCCGTGCCGCAGCGACGGCCTCCGCGTCCGCATTGGCGGCTTCGATGCCGCGGCGGATGCCGCCTGCTAGATCCAGCGGATAGGAGAGGTGAAGGCCCAGCGCATAGGATTGCGGTGCGGCCGACGCCTGGGTGTAACCACCGGCATGGGTGAGCGCGCCCGATGCATCCACGTCGGCCTGCACGGAACTGCGCGCGCGGTACTCGGCCACGGTTGCGCTGGCGCGCCGAAGGTTGGCATCGGCGGCGCGCAGGTCGGTATTGGCCGCCAGTGCTTCGCGTACGTAGGCGTCAAGCTGGGGGTCGCCATACAGTTGCCACCATCGATCCGGTGGCGCGTCGCGGCTGAACGGTGCTTCCTGGCCCGAGACGAACGCCCGCGCCGCCTGGGGGGAGGCCGCGAACGCATTCGCAGGCAGGTGATAGTCGGGGCCGGATACGCAGGCCGTCATGGGGAGCAGCAGGGCAAGCAGCCCACCGCGTAGTGTTCGCACGCTCACTTGCAGGCTCCCGGCGCCGAGGGCGTGATGGTCACACTCGCAGTGCGACCCACGATCAGGCGGGTATCCGACGGCGCATCATCGATGCGGATGCGTACCGGGATGCGCTGTGCCAGCCTCACCCAGGTATAGGTTGGCGCCACGGCCGGCAGCAGATTGTGCGTGCTTGAGCGCTGATCGTCGGCAATGCCGGCGGCGATGGTGTCCACGTGTCCGCGGACGTCGCGGGTGTCGCCCATCAGCTGGGCCACGGCGGCATCGCCCTCGGTGATGCAGCCCAGTTTGGTTTCCTCGAAGTAGCCCTCGATGCGCAGGCTGCGGGTGTCGATCAACGCCAGCGCCTGCGCGCCCGGTTGCAGGTAGTCGCCCGCATGCAGGTCCAGGTTGGTGACGATGCCATCGGTGGTCGCGCGCACCTCGGTGCGTTGCACGTTGAGCTGGGCGACGCGCTGTTCGGCCCGTGCCTGCGCCAGGGTGGCCAGCTCGGTATCGACCTTGGCGGCATTGCGTTCGCGCGTTTCCGACGCGACCAGGTTGCCCAGTGCGTTGTCCCGCGTCGATTCGCGACGGGCCAGCGCCAGCGTGGCATGTGCGCTGCTGACCGCTGCGTCGGCCTTCTCAAGCGCGGCAGCGAAGCGTGGCTGATCCAGCACCAGCAGCAACTCTCCGGCGCTGACCCGCTGGTTGTCGTGCACCAGCACCCGGGTCACCAGTCCCCCCATGTCCGACGCAACGCGAACCACATCGGCGCGCACCCGCCCATCCCGCGTCCAAGGGCGCATTTCGTAACGATTCCAGAGGGAGAGCGCGGCAGTCGCGGCAAGCGCACACACGGCCAGTGTTGCGCTCCAGCGGCCGATGACAGCAAGCAGGTGTTTCATTTCATTTCTCGAGCAGGGGCGAGAGCCGGACCATCAGCTCCGCCAGGATCACGAACAGGGACAGGCCCACCAAGGGCCGCGCGGCGAACAACCGGTACAGGCCGAGGCTGGCGAGCAGACGTGAGGTCAGCATCGACAGCGCCAAGGCGGCAGCGGCCACGGCGAGCAGGCCGGGAATGAGCACGCCATCAATGGAAAGATCAGAAGGCATGAGGTCAGTGCCGATGGGTATGCGGGGAAACGAGCAGATCGCGGCGCAACCCACAGAGCAGGTGCGACAGATGCTCCTGCTCAACCCCGCTGCTGGCCGCCGCTGTCTCGCGCATGCGGTCCAGCAGTTCCAGAAGATGGGTGTCGACACTGCGTGCCGCGTGGGCGCGGATCCTGAAATGTGCGGCGACGTGTTCGATCAGCGCCGCATGAAACGCTTGCGTGCGTGGATCGTGCAGACGCGTGTCCAGTGCGCGGAGCTGGTTGGATGCATGTGCCGCGCGAACGTCCGCAAACAACGCCCGCAGGTCGTGTGCTGCGCTGGCACGGCCCTGCAACCTGGGAGCGAGCAGCCCGATTCGATCCAGCATCCGGCTGAGCCAGGCGCGGGTCGCATCACCTTGTCCGGCGGCGTGTCGTGCGATGTCCCGGCGGATCGAGCGCTCCAGCCGTGCGCGGTTGCGGCCCGCATCGGCGGTCTGGAAAAGCTGCATGCTGCACAGTGCTACCGTCGTACCCACGAACAACGCAACGCTGTTGTTGAGCGCGCCGACGATGTTAACCGTGCTGGTCGCACCGAGGCCCGCGATGAGCGGGAAGGTCAGTACCACGCCCAGGGCGGCCATGATGAACGGTGGCCGGGCAAGGAACGATCCGCACAGCAGCAGCACCGGCGCGAGCGCGGCAATCAGGCCGGTGATATCGGACAACGCGGGGAAGATCAGCAGACCGTAGAGCAGGCCGACGGCCACGCCGATGCACGATCCCACCAGGTAGCGCATGACATGCGGTGCCGGCGCTTCGATCGTGCCGAACAGCACGCACGCCGTGCCGATGATGGACACCGCCGTGGCGCCCTCCGACCAGCCGGTAGCGATCCATAGAACGCAGCTCAGCAGGATGCCGACGAACGCGCCCAGCGCGCTACGCAGGGCAAGCCGATGATCCCGGTGAAGTACCGCACCCTGCGCATGCCGCACAAGGCGAGCAGGTACATGCCGGCGCCAGTCGGAGCGGGCAGTGCGCAGTTGTGCCTGCAGCACGCGGCAGTCGGCGTGGGCGAGGTCGAGCTCGGTCTGTTGCGCGGCGAGGCCGGCCTGCAGGAGATTGCGCCACCCGGTTGAATCCATCTGCGGTGAACGCAGCCGGTCGATGGAATCTTCCACCGCGCTGGACAGCATCAGGACGTCCAGCATCCGGTCATGCAGGGCACGCAGGATCTGCACCTGCGCCACGCCGTGGGCGCTGTCGAAGGGCAGGTGGATCGACAGCACATGCAGCTCGAGCAGGTCGGCGGCCACTTTCGAGCGGTCCGTCGCCAGCACCGTGTCCGATGCACCGGCCCGCATGTCGCGTGTCCATCGTTCCGCATCATCCAGCACAGCGGCAACCCGCGCGTGCACGCGCATCGAGACCCGGCGCGGCAGCACCAACCCGTGGACCAGCGTTGCGGCCAGGATGCCGATGGCGATTTCCTGCACCCGCGTGATGGCGATGGTGAACACGTCTTCCGGCACCATCACCGCAGGAAACCCAATCAGGCTGGTGGTATAGCCGGCCAGCAGGAACGCATACGCACGCGGCGTGCGGTCGAGCATCGCCAGGTACAGGCACAGCGCCATCCACGCCGCGAGCGCGGCGCTCAGCACCAGGGGGGCATTGGCAAATCGTGGCACCAGTGCGACGGTGGCGAAGGCCCCGCCCACGGTGCCGAGCAGACGGAACAGGCCGCGGCTGAGTGTCGCCCCGGAAAGGGGCTGCGACACCAGATAGACCGTGCCGATCACCCAGAACGGGCGATTCAGGCCGATCCGCAGGGAGACATACAGCCCTAGCGACGCGGCGAGCAGGCATTTGAGCGAGAACAGCACCGCCTCCTGGTCGGTCCTGAGGGCAGGGCTTTTCAACCGGGCAAATGCCTGGCGCATGTAGGGGTGGAACGGGGTGGGGGAGTGCATGCGGCTCATGCTAGTGATCGGCCGCACTGGCGAACTTCGCTACAATGACAACCAATCGCTAAAACCGGTCAATGTGAGAATGGCTCGCATTTCGCTCCCCGGCTTTGACCTGGACCCGGACGAGACCGATCGCCCGGCGGTCGCCAGCCGCCTGCAGGTGGCCGAGCACGACGCCGAGATTCCCGTGCATGAGCACCGCAAGGGTCAGCTCATTCTTGCGCTGCATGGGGCGGTGACCTGCGAAGTGGCCAATGCGTTGTGGATCGTGCCGCCCCAGTGTGGCGTCTGGATTCCGGGTGGCATGCCGCACAGCAACCGCGCCACCGCCAACGCGCGCCTGTGCTACCTGTTCGTCGAGCCCGGCATCGTCGATCTGCCCATGCAATGCGTGACGCTGGCGATCTCCCCGATGCTGCGCGAGATGATCCTGCACCTGGCCGACGCGCCGCTGGACTACCCGCATGGCAGCCACACCGACCGGCTGGCGCGCGTGTTGCTGGACGAGCTGGTACAGATGCCGGCCGAGCACCTGTCGTTGCCGGTCAGCCATCACCCGAAGGTGCGTGCATTGGCTGCGGCATTGTCGGCTGATCCGGCAGACCGCAGCACCATCAGCCAGTGGGCCGTGCGCCTGGCCCTGGGCGAGCGCACGTTGACCCGGCTCATCGAACGGGAAACGGGATTGTCCTTCGGGCGCTGGCGGCAGCAGCTGCACCTGCTCATCGCCATTCGTGAACTTGCCGCGGGTGCACCGGTACAACGCGTTTCCGAGACGCTGGGCTATGAGTCGGTGACGGCCTTCATCACGATGTTCAAGAAAGCGCTTGGCCTTTCCCCGGCGCGGTACTTTGCCGTGCGGCTGCGCGGGCAGTAGCGGGGAACAACGGGGGAAGCCGTTGCCTGGAACGTGCGCGATATCCAGGGCCGCATCAGCCAGATCGGCCTGACCCGGCCCGGCCAAGCCCGCCAGATCGTCGTGAACAACGTGACCTATGCGGCCTTCGGACCGGCGACCGGTTGGACTTATGGCAACGGCCGCCAGTTGCAGCGCCCGCTGGACCTCGACTATTGCCCGCAGGCGGTGCACGACCCGGCGGCAGGCGGCCTGTCGCTGGGCTACGGCTATGACCCGGTCGGCTCGGTCACCGAGCTGAAGAACGGCACGGGCTCGACGGTGCTGGCCAAGTACGCCTACGACACGCTGGGTCGCCTGACCCAGACTCAGGACGGCGCGACCGGCACGCCGATCGAAACCTATGCCTACGACGCCACGGGCAATCGGACCGCGCTGACCACCTCGGCAGGCACCGCCAGCTACACCTATCCCGCAACCAGCCACCGGCTGACCGCCGTGGATGGCGAAGCGCGCACCCAGGACGCGGTGGGCAACACCACCAGCATCGGCAGCAAGACGTTCATCTACAACGATGCGAACCGCATGAACGCGGTGAGGCAGGGTGTGCCGTGCTGGAAAGCTACGGTTACAACCATCGCGGCGAGCGCGTGCTGCGTACTCCAGCCGGTGGCGCAGCTCAGATCACGCTGTACGATGAGGCCGGACAGTGGCTGGGCAGTTATTCCGCCACGGGCGAGGCCCAGCAGCAGGCCATCTGGCTGGACAACTACCCGGTGGCACTGATCAATGTGCCAAGCACTGGTGTGCCGGAGCTGGCCTACGTCCAGTCGGATCACCTAGGTACGCCGCGCGTGGTGTTCGATCGGGTACGGAATGTCTCGATCTGGGAGTGGAGCAACAAGAGCGAGGTATTCGGCACCCAGATTCCGAGTGCCGATCCGGATGGCGATGGTGTGGCGTTCGAACTGGCGTTGCGCTTCCCGGGCCAGCAGGCCACGGATGCGAGCGGGTTGTTCTACAACCATAGTGGTTCGATCAAAACATCAAGGGCGACTCCAGCGCTGACTCCGCTGCGGATCAGCTGGCAAACCGCCTCGGACGATCATCTGGACAAATGAGCCGTACGCGAAGTTGCTCGCAGATGTGCGGGAGCTATCGACCCGGTGGAAACTTCCCTTACTGATGACTCGGATGCCTCAGATGTACGCTCCCCAGCTGCTCCCAATCGTGACGCAGTCAATCGCACTTTCTGGTTGCATGGAAGTTGCCAGCACCGAGTATGCAGACCGCAATCAAGCCGTCTCAAGGCAAGCAATCGGTGAATCCAAATGGTTGCCTTCATGGTTGCCAGAGGATGCAGTCAATATACGCGAGTCGCACGACATTGACACAAATGAATCGTGGCTGGTTTTCCGCCTGACCAGCGGGGCTCTTACTTTGCCCGAAGAATGTAGGCTGGTGAGCAGGCCGGAGGTGTCCGGCGCGCGAGTCATGCGGAGATTTCCACAGTTTGCTCGCAGCGCGTGGTCACGAGAATCAAGCTACTCCGGGATGTTCTATCTGTGCCCGGAGGGTGATGCTGGTCGCTGGGTCATGCGCGATGAAGAACAGGGCCTTGTTTACAGCCGAATAGCGCTATAAGTGGCCGGGCGGTCTCGCCTGGGAAGCGAAATGCGTGGCTGGCACTTGGCGATCTCCTATCCCGGTGCCTGGTTCGCTACTTTCCGGCCGAGCGTCGAGGTCCGGCATGGGTCACATCGACCTCGTCACTGGCCATGTTCGCGAATGGGAAGGCGCTGTCTGAGCATTGCAGGTTCCGGCAGGTCCTGGGGCGCGTGGCCGTGGTGACGACTGTATGGGAGGGGTTCTGTGATATCGGCTCCATGGCCTATTGTGGCTGCAGCGCAGGCGGCGGGTGGAGGCGAATGGAAATGAAAGACAAAATGAGAGAAAGAGAGGCGCTGTCGCCAACTGGCTTCTATGACCAATACTATGCGGACAGTGGCCTGGATCAGGAAGTACAGCTCATACAACCGGAACGAAGTGGAACGGATGATTGAGCTGTTTTGCACGCAGCAGGAGCGGCTGGGTGTGTACGAAATCCTCAGGCAAGGAACCAATCGCCTGATCCATGAAGTGCTTAAACTCATCTAAAGATGCGCGAACGAACACCACCACAATACAGACACCAGGGTGCACAATCATTCCACTGAGACTTGTGAGCTAGGTCGCGGTGTCGGAGGGTAGACAGTGCTAGGCTCGCGCATCGAGGCATGTGAAAGCCTCGATGATTTGTTACAAGCTCTGGAGATGTCGCATGAAATGGAAGGTTCTAGGATGCTCCGCAGCACTTCTTGTATCCACCTGTGCTTTGGCGCAGGTGCCTGACGCTGACACGCAAGAAGGCAAGGAGATGCAGATTCAGATTCACAGCTATATGAGTGAACACCCCACGGTCTCGATAGACGAAGCAATCACGCGCCTAGCGGTACAAGGTGAGGTGATGTCGGATATTGAAGCGTTGCGTATCGAGTTCGCAGATCGTCTAACGGAGCTGTCGATAAAAGACGCGCCAGATCAACACATCTTGGTTCAACTCAAGGGGCCAGATCCAGTCGCGGATCGAACGATTACCACCGAGAGCGGGACGACCCGTGTGGTGTTCGAGGTTGGTCACAAGTACACCCAGGACGAATTTTACGCGCTCCTTGCTCAGCACAGACCTCTTCTTCACAGCGCCATACCAGGCATCACGGGGACGACTGGGTTCCCAGGCGAAGAACGGGTGCTGATTGACATAAACGGCGACAGCCGCCAAGCAGAAGAGTTGAAGGATACAATCAAGAAGCTTGAAAGAGTCACCGGTCTCAAGATTGAAGTCCGCCCCAACATGCCGAAGTCGGTCAACGCGGAGTATGTTGTTGGCGGCGCCCCCCTCCAATCCAACAATAGCTACTGCACCTCAGGATTTCCGGTTATTCATAAGGCCACTGGACGAAGGGGTATCACCACTGCGGCGCATTGCCCCGACAATCTAATCTATGGCAACTACGCAACCGGCGCAGGGAAGTACACCGTGCCGCTGACGTTCGTGGACCAGATCAATGATGCGAGCCACGACGTTCAGTGGCATACGGTGGGGTCACACACACCGCTACGGGAGGTGTATGCCACCTCCACTTCGGATTACAGTAGGCGCCGCATCATGTACATGTGGACCAACGCTACTCAAGGCCAGAGCATGTGCTTCAGAGGCGTCACCAGCCAATACACCTGCGGAACAGTCGTGAGCATCAAGCACAGGCCCGAGCTCGCATGCGGTCCAACCGGAAACCTTCCCTGCGCGGACGCGTGGATACGCATCGAAGGATCGTCGTTGGCGTGCGGATTTGGAGATAGCGGTGCCGCTATCTTCTTCGGAGACAATGGATACGGCATTGTCGCTAAAGCAAGCCTGAAAGACGGAAGTTGCAAGGGAGTCTCCGCAATGCCTTGGGGCGCAGTCAGCGCATTAGGGCTGGAGGCAGGCGGTTAGTCGCTACAACGAAACGTCCGGCTGAGGATGCTGGCTTTGCATCCTCAACCGGATATCCGCGATCGACTCTTTTTAATTGATTAAGTGAGCACGCCCGGTCCCTCTGGAGTTGAGGCGGTCAAATCGATGCTGGACGTGGTGAAGGAGAAGAATGTTAAGAAGCTGGGCGGGGTCTGATTCAAAGGTTAATCGTCCAGTGCTTCCTGGGTAGCCATCAGCCGCCAAGTGCATGCCGCGTGTCGAACTTTATTGGGGCGGCTCGTCGCTGGCGCGGTGGCGCTGTCTTGGGTTCTAGAATATCTCGATGTGCAGGGCGACGTTTGCGCGTGTCTCGTCGTGATTGCTTTAGATCCTCGGCTTTGTATGTTTCCCGCTACTGTCGCTGGAAGACGTTCTCCATCGATGCGTTGTCATGGCTGTTTCCTATCCGGCTCATGCTGCACAGGATGTCTGCTCGCGCAGAACGCTCTGCCAGTTTTACTGGGGGGAGAGCGAATTGAGTTCGCCAAGGTTGACGATAACGAGCCGAGACTCGCTGATCTTCTTGATCGTTGGAAGGCGGTCGGCTATCCGCTGTCCGGTCTGAAGTGTTTTCGTATCGAGACCAGCTCGACCGGAAGCGTCATTCTGATCTACGCCAGGACATGGCGGATCGAGCATCTGTCGATGGCGGATGCGGTGCCCTGAAGGACATTCCGTGCCCAGATTGCTCACCCCCGACGAGGTCTCCCTCATCCATAGGCTGCTGCCGGAGACGACCGAGCTGTCCGAACGGTTGTTGAAGGATCTGGCGCTCGCCCAGGTGGAGGACGTGGAGGTCGTCGGATTCGGAGGCGTGGTGTTCCTGTCCAGCACGACCCAGGTCTTCGGAAGCGACATTGCCACTGCAATGCTTGCCGATGCCGACGGCGTGCCGGTGAGAGTCACCCTGTGCCTGGACAATCACGATCTGCTCTTCGAGCTGGAGCTGTGCAAAGTGGACTTCTCACCGATCATCGGCGTCGATCTGAGGAGCGCTTTCAGCGAGCACTGACGCCTGCTGAAAGCGATCCAAGCTGAAGGGCGTTGCGCATGGCATTCACCCTTCGGGCTGCAAGCGCCCCACCGCCTGCGCGCACAACGACTGGCAGGCCATGACCAACCCTTCCATGACCCGGTCGCCCACGTACTGCCCGGGTTCGCCGTTCTGCCGGGTGCGTTCGGCCGCCAGCAGCATTTCCAGCACCACCCGCAACCCGGTCAACGCGCAATCGGCGTCGGCCAGGGCCAGGCAGCGCCCGGGCAGCTGATGCCGCTCCGGCCAGGGGTGACCGTCGGCCGCCGCACCGGAGCCGATGCGGTGGAGGTTGGCGATGAAGGTGTTCCTGTCCATGGCAGGCGCAGCCTGTGGCGAACCGTCGTCGCCGGCGGCGCTGCGGTAGGCGTGCAGATGCGGGAAGTCCGATTCGTTCATGGCGAGGCTCCGTGCAGGGCAATCGGTAGCCGCCACCCGAAAGGTGGCGGGCGGTACGTGGTTCGAATCCGGGTTGGCCTCAAGCCGGCGGGCGCGAACGCCCCCAACGCACCGCCCGCCATAGCCGGCAGACGGATTGCCAGCCGACACCACGCAAGGTGATGCCGGCTGGCAAGCGCAAACTACTTCCCAACAAAACGGGCTTTCGAGTCCCGACCACCGATGCACGGTGGCGCAGTAACGATTACCTGCTGTTGTTCGGAATGCCAACGGGTTGGGGTCAATGCCGCCAAAACCCGAGACGCTTTTGGCATTGTCGCATAGCCCCGGATGCGGCGAGAGCCTTGGCGTGCTTGGCGCAGCGGCACTTCTGGAACGGAGTCTTCAAATTTTTCCGCCAGAGGCGCCAAGCGCGGCAAAAGCGACAGCACTCGCCCATCGGGCATGCGTGATCGCCCATGCAACCGAACCGTTGCGACACCCGCTAGATGGTTTAAATGACTTCCTGCCTATTGAACCTACCGAGTGCCGCGCGCAATCTGACTACCGCTGTAGTCAATCAAGGCCGTCCTGCCCACAGCAGCAAGGTTCTGCAGCGTTTGAACGGATTCCCTCCACTGGCTCAGGCCAATACAAGGATCACTGCACGTGCAACGCCGCAGCCGACTGCTTCTCTGCGCGGGTCTGGTCCCGCTTCCGTGGTTCCTGTTCTGGACCAGCGTTGCCGCCGTGTTCGCGCCGGGCTACAACCCGCTAGCGCAGCACGCCAGCGAACTGCTGCAGGCGCCCACGCTTGCAAGCATCTGCGGCAGGATCGCCGCTATCGGCTCCGGCCTGGGCTTCGTGGCGTTCTCCATCGGGGTATGGCGGGAGTCCGGCCGCCGCATTGCCGTGGGCGCGATCTGCTGGATGATCTTTGGCATCTCGATGCTGACCAACGGGCTCTGGCCCATGGGCCATCCGATGCATGGCTTCTACACCATCGGCATCGCCAACATCATTGCACCGGCGATGTCGCACATCGAATTGAGCGCGTGGTCTGCCAACCGAAGGGCGTATGCCGTGACCGCTGTGGTGAGCATCGCGAGCATCGTCTATCTCTGGTTGAACGTGGTTGGGGCGGATCCGGAAGGGTTCAGGGGGCTGACACAGCGCGTGTTCTCGTCGATCAATTCGCTGTGGCCGTTCCTGGTTGCGCTGTACCTGCTGCGCAGGGGACCAAGCGCGCTGAAGGCGCAGCCGACGTATTAATCGGTAGGCGTGCAGGCACATGGACGACCATTGAGCGTGTGGGGTTGAGAAGGAGATGAGATCTTTTTGCCGTCAGCTGATCTACGTTCAAGTGCACCAGGATCACTTCACTGCGCGCGTGGTGGGTGGAGACATCCGTAAAGGGTAGTCGTTTGTTGGACGGCCGGAAGGAAAATCATAGCGGACAAAGGTCGTTAACGTGGCAATTGAGGGCAAGCCCAGAGCATTGGTCGTTGGCATCGAGTGGACGACGACGCGATACTAGAGATACTCGGAAAGCTCTGGTCAGATGGAGGTGCGCGTGACTGCTGAATTTCAGGAGATCGGACACTCTGGAGGAAGAATCGAAGTTCGGGTAATGACTCACCACGATTCCGGAAGGAGGGCCTACCAACTTCGATATGTCCATCGCCGTGCGGTCCCCGCAATATTGATTCAACTGTATGCCCTGCCGCAGGGCATCGCCCTTGAACCAGTTGACGCTGCAGGAATAGGAGAAGCAACTACGCCGCCATCGGTGCCAGGTGCTTGGCTGGTCATGATTTGCTCGGATAGCACGGGTCAGTTTGGACATCGTTGCCCGCGTTGCGAGGGATATTGGCGCAGCGGACCGTGGCCAGCGATCTGCCCCTACTGTCGTTTTGAAGCTCCGCCAATTAGTTTCCTGTCGAATGCGCAGAACGCTTTCATCAGGCAATACTGCGCCCGTATGAGCGAAGCCTTCGATTCAGATGAAGATGGCGTCATTGAGATAGACATGGATGCAGTGGCTGATGCGGTAGGTGCGGATACTCCAAAGCCAGCATTCTACGTATCCGAACAGAGTCAACAGCACCAGTTTGATTGCGCCGCATGCCGATCATTCAATGATGTGCTTGGACGTTACGCGTATTGCTCGTCATGTGGAACGCGCAATGACCTTGCAGTTTTCAAGGGCGAATCCGTATCCGCAATTCGCGAAATATTAAATTCCAACAATCGTGCTGAAGATGCGGTGCGAAGTGCAGTTTCCGCATTCGACTCGTTCGCGGGTCAGTACGCGAAGCAGCTGGCAGTCCTTGTCCCCATGACAAACAGGAGGCTCGACAGACTTCGTAGAAGGTTTCATAACTTTGACGAAACGGCTTCGATGTTCAGTTCGTTCTTTGATATCGACATCGGTCGTGATTTGAGGTCAGAGGATCTCAAGTTCATCGCGCTACAGTTCCATAGGCGCCACGTTTTTGAGCACAACGGCGGTGAGGTTGATGAAGTTTACCTTCGGGAAAGCGGTGATACGTCCGTGAAACTAAAGCAAGTCATCCGGGAGTCATCGGCCAGCGCCCACCGGCTCTTGGATTTGTTGGGCCGAGTAGCAAATAACCTACATGCTGGGTTCCATTCGATAATCCCGGTCAGGTCGGCGCCCATTGAATGGGCTCGTGAACATGGTGCACTGTAGCGATGGTGAAAGCGATCATGGCAATAGAGCCCGCCGCGCATGTCTAACGATTCGAACAAGCTGACGCTGCTTCGAGGCACGGTTTCATTATTCGCGTGGCACGTCTGTGGATCAGGCGCTAGAAACCGGGTCAGAGGATGGTTTTCATATGAGCCTTGGGTAGGTTGTATAACCGGACCTGTAGAGCCGTCTATTGGATAATTTTCCAGCAATGGGGAAATCATGGCCGATCCAAATTTTTCAGAATCGCAACTGCAATCTGCTGTGAATGGCGCCTTGGTCCGGTATGCTTTGGAACATCACAGGGCTTGGCTGTTGCCACACGTTGTTTCACTTTGGGATGAGTTTGATCTTGGCTGGGATACCGCATTTGTGGCGCCATGGTTCGGAGGCGGGCATCCTGATCAGGATGGGTGCAACCTGTTCATTCAGTATAAGCTTTCGGATCAACTCGTTAGCCAGGGCGCAGCGCAATGGACCCATTGGAATGAGCCATACTACCGGTTCAAGATTCCGCACAGTACGCTGGGTAAGAATAAAAAATACATTGACGATTTTCATCAATGGGAAAGCCTTGCGAAGCTCGCGAAAGCTGGCTATGCAACCTTCTATGCGACAAACAGCACACTTTGCAAAAAGGAGCTGCAGGCTCATTACAATGCGGGGGAGTTACTTGATCGAATTGCGTGGCTAGACGTGCACGATGTTAAGCATAAGAAGCATCGCCATGTCACTTTCACGCCTGAATCGAATTTCTTTTATCTTCACAGTGAATTGGAAGAAGTGAACAGGCGGCCCATCGTGGAGGTGCTGATGCACCTATCCGAGGAGCGCCTGAACGAGAGCTTGCCACGCGCAAATGAGAGGCTGATTGCTTACTTGGCGGAAATTTTGGAGCAGGAAGGATCGGAGCAAGGCGGCGGTCCATATCGCGATGAACTCGCACGAATTCGTAACTTCTCGTTAGATGGAAATGATGCGTTCTTCGCTAGGCGCGTTCACCTTCTACTTAGGTCATTTGTCAGCCGGTACCTAGGAGCCACGCTACTCTGGATACCTCGGCGTACCGGCTAACAATTCGTCTGTGTTGACGACACTTTTAATCGGAGCCATCTTTGTGGGCTGCCAGCAGGCTGGGCACGTCCGCTTCTGGCCGTTAGCTGACATTCAAGAGGCATGCAGAAAGAAAGGAATTCCCAAAGGAAAACTGGATTCCCATGGCAGCATTCGATCATTCCCTGGTAACCCTCCGATTCTTCGGCGACGACCTCCTGCCCGAAGAAGTCAGTGCCTTGCTCGGGGCGACTCCGACCGCTTCACATCACAAGGGCCAGGAACTCAAAGGTAGCCACTCAAGCACCGTGCGTATCGCCAGGTTCGGAAGCTGGCGACTCAGTGCGGCTCGGCGTGAGCCTGAAGATCTGGACGCGCAGATCTTCGAGATCCTCGATCAACTCACCGGCGATCTCGCCGTATGGCAGTCATTGGCACGGTTCCGGCCTGACTTGTTCTGTGGTCTCTTCATGGGCAGCAGCAACGATGGTGTCTCACTTTCGCCCCGCGTCCTGCTTGCCTTGGGAGAGCGCGGCATTGAGCTCGGGCTGGACATCTACGATGCCGATGAAGAAGTGCGCAACGCCCAACGCCAGTAGGTCATCAATTGATGATCTCCCCACTCCCCGAAGCAACAAACGCCCTCAACTGCCGAACGAACTCCGCGTCGTAGAGCTCCCACTCCACAATCTCCCCAACCACCCGCAATGGCTGCGCACTCCGATACGACCGCGTCGGGTTCCCGGGAAATTTCTTGTTGGTCACGTTCGGGTCGTCCTCAAACGGCCCGGTCGGCTCCACCACATACACGCGCGGCCGCCCTTCACCCCGGGCCATCTCCGCAGCCAGCCCGGCGCCCTTGGCAATCGTGGTGAAGTAGATGTGGTTCATCACCACACTGTCGCGATAGTTGGACCTGAAGCCCGCGCTCAGCAGTTCGCCCACCGCGAGGTCAGCGCGGGTACCGTGATAGAACGGCCCGGCGACCTGGTCGCAGGTGTCATGCGAAACGGGTGTCCATTCGGTGTCCTGCGTCATCGCTGCTGCCCCTCTCTGTGCTGCCGGATCGACAGGCCGGCGAGTCTAGGGCGTCCGGTGGGCCTTGCTGCAAGGCTCCATCCGGGAAATAATCTGTAAACGGGAGGCGCGGTGCGCCTCTTTTTTTCATTCTGCGGCGCCGCGGCCTTCCAGCTCGCGTACGGCCTGTTCCAGCGCGTCCAGCTTCTCGCGGGTCTTCAGCAGCACGGCGCGCTGCACTTCGAATTCCTCGCGGGTGACCAGGTCGAGCTTGGCCAGGCCGGCCTGCAGCGCGCTCTTGAAGGTGGCCTGCAGCTCCTCGCGCGATTCGCGCAGGCCCGGCGGCACCAGGTCGCTGAGGCGACGTGCAAGGTCATCGATTTGGTTCAGGTCGATCATGGGGTGCTCCGTGGGGGTGGGCCCGTGCATCCGGCGCGGGCGGGCCGATCGGGCACAAGGATACTGCCGGCACCCATTGCCCGGACAGGCCGCAACGGCTTCGCACGGGCCGCGTTCAGGCGCTATCCTCCACGCCGGAAGACAGGAGATAGACGATGAAGATGGTCATGGCGGTGATCAAGCCGTTCAAGCTCGACGACGTGCGCGAAGCGCTGGCCGAGCGTGGGGTCACCGGGATCACGGTGACGGAAGTGAAGGGCTTTGGTCGCCAGAAGGGCCATACCGAGCTGTACCGTGGCGCGGAGTATGTGGTCGATTTCCTGCCGAAGGTGAAGCTGGAAGTGGCGGTGACCGATGACCAGGTGGAGGCCGTGGTTGAGGCCATCGTGAAGGCCGCGGGCACCGGCAAGATTGGTGACGGCAAGGTGTTCGTGTACGACCTGGGCAGCGTGGTGCGTATTCGTACCGGTGAACTGGACGCGGACGCGTTGTAAGCAGCCGGCGGGAATCTGTAGAGCCGAGGCCCCCCGCCCCCGCCGTTTCCAGCATGGGCGCAAAAGCGCGGACCCCCGGCGGGGGGGGGGGGCCGCGGGGGGGGGGGGGGGGGGGGGGGGGCCGGGGGGGGGGGGGGGGGGGGGGGGCGGGGGGGGCCGCCCCCGCGGCCCCGCCCCCCGGGCCCCGGGTAACCCCCCCGGGTGGCCCCCCGCCCGCCCCCCCCCCCCCGGCCCCGGAGGGCCCAGCACCGACTCGTCCGTGGGTGACGGCCTGGCCAGACCCCTCGGGCTTTTCTCGC
>NZ_JASJSI010000030.1:12162-14648 GCF_030237085.1 Stenotrophomonas maltophilia group sp. Smal32 | reverse complement strand
GGCGTGGTTTCTCGCAAACGGCAGGCCCCGGGCCACGGCAAAATTGGGCCACGGCACGGTGTCGTGTACCAACTGGGGCTCGGTGGTCGTTTTTCGACCGGGCCACCGGCCCGCGACCGGTTTGAACCCCGCCGCCGGAAAGCAGAACCCCCCCCCCCACGGTCGCGTCATTTGCCGCCAAGGAAGAACCCCCACCGGCGCGGGGGCTCGCCTCTACAAAGAGCGGTAACGCGGTCGAGCGAGCTCGACCCCTACCGCCGCTTGGCCCACGTGTAGAACCGCTTCCAGCCCTGCCGCACTGCAGCTACCCAGCCCGGGTCGGCCACCAGCGCGGCCTGCGCAGCACTCGGCGCTTGGCCGGTCACGCGCTGGCGGATCTTCAGCAGGTTCTTCATGTCGCTGCGGCGCATCTGCCGGCTCAGCGGGTTGCGGCGCAGCCAGCGCGGGGCGCGCCAGGCCGAGGTGAAGTCCAGCAGCACCGGCACGCCGCCGCTGACCACCACGTTGGTGCCATGCAGGTCGTTGTGGGTGATGCCGGCGGCGTGCAGGCGGCTGAGCGCGTGCTGCAGCTGCTCGAACACTTCATTGCCCACGGCCTGTGCGCTGCTGAGCGTCTGGCCGGGAATGAATTCCATGCCCAGTGCCAGGCCACCGAGGGGGCCGAGCAGGGCCGGGGCGTGCTTCCAGCCGCCCAGGCGCTGCAGCATGCGCGCCTCGCGGCGGACCATCAGCCGGGCGACGGGCGACAGCGGGGTGCCGCGATAACGGGAATAGTCCTTGATGACCGCCTCGCGCCCGTCCAGGCAGGTGCGGTAGACATCGGGGGCCAGGAAACGCTCGCCGCGCTTGAGCAGCAGCGGCGCCGCGGCGTCATCGCCGCAGGAGGAGAGGGGCGTAGCAGGGAGGTACATATCAGGGTCTCGGACGACCCGGTGGGCGGCGCAAAGCGTCAAGCGAACCGGTGTTACAGGGAGTTACTAAGTTTTCGTTAATTTTAGTACTCGCCAGTTCGCTATTCCACGATTTGTCGGAGAAATGTCGGGGTCGTGGCTGGAACAGTTCGTCACGCAGAATCGGACAATTCCGTCTCACTTATAAGGCTTGCCCAGTTGAATCAAGGGGTTGGTTGCGCTTTTGGCCCATTCATCGGCGCCGCGCTGAATGCCACGCACGTCCGGCTTGACCCCGGCGCACGGCCTGCCGACCATAAGCTGTTAATTCGCGACATCGGCGGCCGCCCCTCCATGGCACGTCCCCGTCCCCTGCCGCGTTCCCCACCGGTGCTGGCCGCCTGGCCGTGCATCGCCCCCGTTTCCCGATCCGGCCGCGGCTGGAGGAAAGTGCTTTGACTATCAAGATCGTACTGGCAGTGCTGTTCGTGGCCTGCGTGCTGTACATCCACTTCCGTGGCAAGGTCCGCGCGCGCTGGTCGCGCCAGCTGCTGGACCACTCCAGTTTCATGGCCCCGATCAACGTGGTCATGTACATGTTCTCGAAGGTGCCGACCACGCCGTTCCTGGACCCGGGCAAGGAGTTCCCGCAGCTGGAACCGCTGCGCCAGAACTGGCAGATGATCCGCGACGAGGCGCTGGCGCTGCGCGATGCACAGAAGATCGCCGCTTCCAGCAGCTTCAACGATGCGGGTTTCAACTCGTTCTTCCGCCGTGGCTGGAAGCGCTTCTACCTGAAGTGGTACGGCCCGTCGCACCCGTCGGCGAAGACGCTGTGCCCGAAGACCGTGGCGCTGATCGAGTCGATTCCGGACGTGCGTGCGGCGATGTTCGCGCAGCTGCCGCCGGGCAGTGAACTGCGACCGCACCGCGACCCGTTCGCCGGTTCGCTGCGCCTGCACCTGGGCCTGACCACGCCCAACGACGATGGCTGCTACATCGAAGTGGACGGCATCAAGAAGAGCTGGCGCGATGGCGAGTGGATGATGTTCGACGAGACCTACATCCACCATGCGCACAACGAGACGCAGGAGGATCGCGTGATCCTGTTCTGCGACATCGCCCGTCCGCTGCGTTTCGGCCTGCCGGGCCTGTTCAACCGTGCGGTGGCGGCCACGCTGCTGGCCGGCGGTGCTTCGCCGAACCTGCCGGGTGACCCGACCGGTGGCGTCAACAAGGCATTCGGTGGCCTGTACAAGGTGCGCCTGAAGGCCAAGGCGCTGCGCGAGCGCAGCGTGGTGGCCTACCAGCTGATCAAGTGGGGCCTGGTGGTGGCGGTGATTGCCGGTATCTGGGCGCTGTGATCGAACCGCCGCCGGGTCGCGCGCGGGGGATGTTGTAGAGGCGAGCCGCACAGCGGGTGCGGCTGCGCGCGACCCGGGCGCGCCGTGCGGGCGCGCGAAAGAAAAAACAAAAACCCCCGGGCGCCACCGGGGGGGTTTGTATGTGTTTTATAAAAAAAACACCCTGCCCACCACCATCACACTGTTTATCAATCGGGGGGCGGCCTCTCTAAACAAAACGGGGGGGGGGGGG
>NZ_JASJSI010000030.1:0-12152 GCF_030237085.1 Stenotrophomonas maltophilia group sp. Smal32 | reverse complement strand
CCCCCCCCCCCCCCCCCCCCGGGCGCCCCCACCCCCCACACCCCGGGGGGCGGGGGGGGGCCGGTGGGGCCCCGAAACGGGCCGCAGGCACCCACCCCCCCCCCGGACCCCCGCGGGGCAGGGTGTACCCCGGAGCCCACGCTCGGCTGCTCCTGCGAGAACATCAGCCGAGCATGGGCTCGGCTCTACAGAAAGCAGAAACCCGCGCTGTCGCCAGCGCGGGTTTTTCTTTTACTTCAGTGCCGCCTGCACGAACGGCGGGGTCACCAGCACGCCGGTGTGCAGCGCGGCGGTGTAGTACAGGGTGTTGAAGGTCTTGGCGGCCGAGTCGGCCTGGCGGAAGTCGAAGCTGCTGTCGCCCTTGCGCGCCATGGTCACGCTCCACCAGCCGGTCGGGTAGCACGGCTGCGGGAACGGCAGGGTCTTGAACGAGCCGAAGCCGGCCTTGCCCATCTCGGCGCGCATCTCGTTGATCAGGTCCAGCTGCATCAGCGGCGACTCGGACTGCTGCACCAGGATGCCGTCGTCCTTCAGGGCCTTGAAGCAGCTCTCGTAGAACGCCTTGTTGAACAGGCCTTCACCCGGGCCGACCGGATCGGTCGAGTCCACGATCACCACGTCCACGCTTCCGGCCGGGCAGTTGGCCATGTAGGCCACGCCGTCGTCGAACAGCAGCTCGGCGCGGGCGTCGTCATTGGAGTCGCACAGTTCCGGGAAGTGCTTGCGCGCCATCACGGTGACCTGCTCGTCGATATCGCACTGGGTCACGCTTTCCACGCCGGTGTGCTTGAGCACTTCGCGCAGGGTGCCGCAGTCGCCGCCACCGATGATCACCACGCGCTTGGGCGCGGCGTGGGTGAACAGCACCGGGTGGCTGATCATCTCGTGGTAGAAGAAGTTGTCCTTGCTGGTCAGCATGATGGCCCCGTCGATGGTCATCAGGTTGCCCCAGTCGGTGGTCTGGAAGATCTCGATCTTCTGGAACGGCGACTGCACCTCGTCCAGCTTGCCGGTGATGCGGTAGCCGATGGCCGAGCCGGTGCGCTCGAAGTGTTCGATGTACCAGTTGTTGCTGTCAGTCATTGGAAAACAGTCCTGTTCGGAGGGGTGGAGCCGGGCTGGCGGGCGGGGCCGCGTGGCACAGATGCCACATCCGGACGGATCGGCCCGTTCAGGTTGAAACCTGTCACGGGCGCGGGCGCGCATGATAACGAACCTGTGGGCATATAGGCGTTATCATGCCCCCCCTTTTATTGCCAACAAGGCCGACTGAAATGACCGATTGGTCCCTCGACCAAGCCCGCAAGACCTACTCGATCCCGCATTGGGCGGATGGTTACTTCGACGTGGATCAGGCCGGGCACATGGTGGTGAGACCGACCGGGGCGGACGGCCCGGTGGTGTCGCTGCCCAAGGTGGTGGACGCTGCGCGCGCCGCCGGCGCCAAGCTGCCGCTGCTGGTGCGCTTCCCCGACATTCTCGGTCAGCGCCTGGGCAAGCTGCAGGCGGCCTTCGCCCAGGCCCAGCAGGACTGGGACTATGCCGGCGGCTATACCGCTGTGTACCCGATCAAGGTCAACCAGCACCGCGGCGTGGCCGGCACCCTGGCCAGCCACCACGGTGAAGGCTTCGGTCTGGAAGCGGGCAGCAAGCCCGAGCTGATGGCCGTGCTGGCGCTGTCGCGCCCGGGTGGCCTGATCGTCTGCAACGGCTACAAGGACCGCGAGTACATCCGCCTGGCCCTGATCGGTCGCAAGCTGGGCCTGCAGACCTTCATCGTCATCGAGAAGCCGTCCGAGCTGAAGCTGGTGCTGGAAGAGTCCAAGGCGCTGGACGTGAAGCCGGGCCTGGGCGTGCGCATGCGCCTGGCCTCGCTGGGCGCCGGCAAGTGGCAGAACAGCGGTGGCGACAAGGCCAAGTTCGGTCTGTCACCGCGCCAGCTGCTGGACCTGTGGAAGTCGCTGCGCGATACCGAGTACGCCGACTGCCTGAGCCTGCTGCACTTCCACATGGGCTCGCAGATTTCCAACGTGCGCGACATTGCCAACGGCATGCGCGAAGCTACCCGCTATTTCGTCGAGCTGTCACAGCTGGGCGCGAAGATCACCCACGTGGACGTGGGCGGTGGCCTGGGCGTGGACTACGAAGGCACCCGTTCGCGCAGCTTCTGCTCGATCAACTACGGCCTGAATTCGTATGCCAGCAACATCGTGCAGCCGCTGGCCAGCGCCTGCGAAGAGCACGGCCTGACTCCGCCGCGCATCGTGACCGAGTGCGGCCGCGCGATGACCGCACACCACGCGGTGCTGATCGCCAATGTCTCTGAAGTGGAGCAGGCGCAGGAAGGCCGCGTGCCGGACCAGCACGACGACGAGCCGGCGGCGATCCGCCACCTGCGCGAAATCCATGAGGAACTGGACGTGCGCCCGGCGGTGGAACTGTTCCAGGAAGCGCAGCACTTCCACGCCGAAGGCCTGGCCAGCTACGCGCTGGGCCAGATCGACCTGCCGCAGCGTGCGCGCATCGACGACCTGTTCTATGCCATCGCCCACGGCGTGCGCGCGCGCCTGAGCTACGACGAAAAGAGCCATCGCCCGGCGCTGGACGAATTGAACGAGCGCCTGGTCGACAAGTACTTCGTCAACTTCAGCGTGTTCGAATCGATTCCCGATGCCTGGGCGATCGACCAGGTGTTCCCGATCGTGCCGATCGAACGCCTGAACGAAACGCCGGACCGCCGCGGCATCATCGCCGACATGACCTGCGATTCCGATGGCATGGTCAAGACCTACGTTGAGAACGAGAGTCTGGACAGCTCGCTGCCGCTGCACGCGATCAAGCACGGCGAAAGCTACCGCATCGGTTTCTTCATGGTCGGCGCCTACCAGGAAATCCTGGGCGACATCCACAATCTGTTCGGTGATACCGACGCGGTGGAAGTGCTGGCCGACGCCGATGGTTATGCCATCACCCAGCAGCGCCGTGGCGACACCACCGACGTGATGCTGGACTACGTGGGTTACAGGCTGGACGACCTGCGTGCGGCCTATGCCCAGCGCGTGGCGGCGGCCGAGCTGTCGCCGGAACGTGCGCAGGAACTGTCGGAAGCGCTGGAAGCGGGCCTGACCGGCTACACGTACCTGTCCGACGAACCGCTGGTCTGATGATTACGGGAACGCCGGGCATGGCCCGGCGCTACCGGCCCCGATGAGCGCACGCGCGATCTTCCACCTGTTCCTGCATGCCGCCGTGCCAGCCCTGCTGGCATGGCTGTTCTGGCGCAAGCGTTTCGCCTCGGCGTGGTTGCTGATGCTGCTGGGCTGGGTGATCGACCTGGACCACCTGCTGGCCGATCCGATCTACGCGCCCAACCGCTGCAGCATCGGTTTCCACCCGCTGCATACGGCCCCGGCCATCGCCGTCTACGCGGGGCTGTGCGTGCCGAAGAAAACGCGGTTGTTCGGCATCGGTTTGATCATCCACATCGTGCTGGACGCGATTGACTGCTGGTGGATGCATCACCGTTGATGGGGAACTGAAATGCCCGGCGAAGGCGGTAGAGTCGACTGTTAGTCGACTGCTCTTTGCTGAGGCGCTGGGAAATCCCGCGCTACGCGCGAAAGTCGACTAACAGTCGACTCTACCCGCTTGGCGTTCCAGCGCCAACGAGTCACCCCGCTGGCAACCACACCGTCGCCCGCAACCCTGGCTGCGCATTCTCCAACGCCAACCGCCCGCCGTAGCTGGCGGCGATATCGCCCACGATCGCCAGGCCCAACCCGCTGCTGCCTTCACGCTCATCCAGCCGCACACCACGCTGGGTGACCCGTTCCAGCGCGTCTGCAGCCAGGCCGGGGCCGTCATCGCGCACTTCGATGCGTAGCTGCCCTTCGCTGGTTTCTGCTTCGACAGTGACCTGCCGTTGCGCCCAGCGCCCGGCGTTGTCCAGCAGGTTGCCCAGCATCTCTTCCAGGTCCGCACTGGCACCGGCGAACTGCAACGCCGGATCGATATCCGCCGCCGTGAACGCAATGCCACGTTCGCCATGCACGCGTGCCATCAGCCGGCACATCGCCTGCGCGACGGCCGCCACGTCGGTGCGTTGGCGATGGTCGGCGGCCAGTCCGGCAGCAAGGTAACGGTCGACGCTGGCCTGCATGCGCGCACTCTGCTCGCGCACGGTGGCACGCCAATGCGTACCGTCGCCGTCGGCCTCGGCGGCCAATACGCTCAGCGGAGTCTTCAGCGCATGCGCCAGATCCTGTGCACTGGTGCGTGCCCGCGCGACCATGCGCTGCTGGTGCTCCAGCAGCGCGTTGAGTTCTTCACCCAGCGGTGCGACCTCCGCGCCCAATCCGCGCGTTTCGATGCGCTGCGCATCACCGCGCCGTACGCGTTCCAGCTGCGCACCGAGGCGATGCAGCGGGCGCAGGCCGAAGTGCACCTGGCTGGCCAGCACCGCCAGCCACGCGGCGACCAGCACGCCCAGCGCGATGGCGGTGCGCTTGCGGAATGCAGCAACATCCGCGTCCAGTGCGCTGCGATCGGTGGCGACCACCGCCACGAACGATCCGCTGGCGCGTGGCAGGCGCACCTGCTGCACGCGTGCGCGCAGCGATTGCTGCAGGGGGCCGGTCAGGTTGCGCGTGGCCGGGCCAGTGGCGGTGGCGGGAAGCGTTTCATCCCACAACGAGCGTGACTGCAGCAGCACGCGGCCATCGGCACCGGCGATCTGCCAGTAAGCCCCGGAGAACACCCGCTGGAAGCGCGCATCGTTCGGCTCCTGGCGCAGCTGCAACTGGCCGTCGGGGGCAACTTCCACCTGCGCGACCAGAGTCAGCATGTCCTGCTGCAGTTCGTGGTCCAGCCGATCACGCGCGCTGCGCTTGAAAAGTTCCCCCAGCAGTGCACTGGCCAGCAGCGAGATCAGCAGCAGGCCGACGCCACCGGCCAGCAGCAGGCGCCGTCGCAGCGAGGGCTGCCGCGTCACGGCGGCGCCAGCCGCCAGCCCTGGCCGCGTACGGTTTGGATCAGCTCGATGCCGAGCTTGCGGCGTACGCGCCCGAGCAGCACATCCAGCGCGTTGGAGTCGGGATCCAGCCCACCCTCGAACACCTGTTCACCCAGGCGGTCACGGCCGATCACCTGGCCGCTGTGATGGATGAAGCAACTGAGCAGGCGGAACTCCTGCGGGCTCAGTGCCAGCGGCTGTCCGTCCAGTTCGAAGCGGCCGGCGTTGACGTCCAGCTGCAGCGGGCCGCAGTGCAGGCGCGGGCTGGCGTGGCCATGGCTGCGGCGGATCAGGGCGCGCAGGCGCAGCACCAGTTCGTCGGCCTGGAACGGTTTGGTCAGGTAGTCGTCGGCACCGGCATCGAAGCCGGCCAGCTTGTCGTGCCAGCGCCCGCGCGCGGTCAGCACCAGCACCGGGAAGCCGCGGCCGTTGCTACGCCAGCGCTCGATCACGCTCAGTCCGTCCAGGCCGGGCAGGCCCAGGTCGACGATGGCCGCCTGCAGATCTTCGATCTGGCCGATCTCTTCGGCCTGGCGGCCATCGGCAACCACATGCACCACGTAGCCGGCCTGCTCCAGCAGGGGCACCAGGCGCTGCGCCAGCGCGGCATCGTCTTCGGCCAACAGGATGCGCATCAGTCGTCCAGCTCCGTCTTCAGCAGCTTTCCGCTGCGCGCATCATAGTCCAGCTCCACCACCACGCCGTCAGCGCGCAGGATCTCCACTTCGTAGACGCCGTCGTCCAGCTCCACTTCCAGCAGTTGCCCCGGGTAGCGCTTGAGTGCATCGCGCACCACGCTTTCCAGCGGCACGTAACGGCCTTGCTGCACGGCACGGCGCGCGACCTGCTGCGCCGGATCCTGCACGGGCGCAGCGGCGGTCGGGGTGTTGGCCAGGGCCAGCAGCAGGGGCAGGGTGGCGAGCATCGCGGGCGCATGAGGGAAGGGGGAACAGGCGTGAGTGTGCAGCGGCTGACTAACAGCGGGCTAACAGCGCCGGCTAAGGGGCTGTTAACCACCCCGTGCATCGTGGCGTTGCCGGGATGGTCCGGCCATGAACACGAACAGGAGAATCCCCATGTTGAAGTCGCTTGCCCTCGCCACCGTCGCCGCCCTGGCCATCGTACCGGCCGCTCAGGCCGCACCGCTGGGCATGGCCCAGGTTGAACAGACCCTGCGCAAGGCCGGTTACACCCAGATCCACGAGATCGAGCGTGATGACAGCCTGTGGGAAGCGGACGTGAGCCGCGCCGATGGCCGCTTCAGCGAGGTCTACGTGGACCCGAAGACCGGCGAGATCTTCGACGAGCACAACGGCCGCGCGCTGCTGACCACCGAGCAGGTGCTGGCACGGGCACAGGCACATGGCCTGCGCGAGATCCATTCGTTGGAACGCGATGGTGCCACCTGGTCGCTGGAAGCGCGCAATGCCCGCAACCAGAAGGTGGAGGTGCGCCTGAGCGGTTACGACGGCCGCATCCTGCACAGCGAGCGCGATGGCTGGCTGGATTGACGTTGGCCCATGTAGAGCCGAGCCCATGCTCGGCTTTGCGGCCAACCGTAGCCGAGCATGGGCTCGGCTCTACAGGAGCTGGCTTACCAGCCGAACGGCGGCGGGTAGTCCCAGTAGCCCGGGCCACGGCCGTAGTAGCCGCCATACGGACCGAAGAAGCCCGGGCCCTTGCCTTCGCTCACGTGGATGTTGACGTTGACCCCGTGGGTCTTGCCCTCATCGGTGGTGTAGTTCTTGCTCAGGTTCAGCGTGGCGGCGTTGTAGTGGCTGTTGCCGCCATTCCTGGAATAGCCGATGCCGGTGGTGAAGCTGCCGGACACCTTGACCTTGTCGTCAGTGACGTCGGCGATCTTGGCGTCGTCGTGCACGCGCGGGCCGCTCTTGTCACCGTAGTACGTGCCCGGCGGGTCCTGCTGCAGGGCCGGGTCGTTGAGGTAGCGCATCGGCGCCTGCGGCAGCGTCAGGTCCAGGCCGGCCGCCTGCGGCGCGGTGGCGCCTGCGGCGGACTGGGCCAGCACGGTTCCCGGCAGGGCCAGGCACAGCAGCAGGGTCAGGGGGCGGATCATGACAGCGCTCCAGCGGACAGGTGGCCACGCAACACGCGGCGGTACAGGCCGACGCTAGCAGGGGCTGCTTGAATGATGCCTGTCGGTACCGGATTGGGGTAGAGCCAGGCCATGCCTGGCTGCAGGTCACAACCGCCCGAACCCGAACAGCCCCGCCAGTGGATGCGTGCGCCGTTCGATCCGGGCCCGCAGCAGCTGCGCGCCGATCATCGAATAGGTGATGCCGTTGCCACCGTAGGCCATGGCGAAGTGCACCCGCGGTCCCCATTGTTCGTGCGGGCCGAAGAACGGCAGGCCATCAGCGGTCTCGGCGAAGGTGCCGCCCCAGGAGAACGCCGGCACCGGGTCCAGCCGTGGGAACCAGCGCAGCAGCTGCTTCATCAGCTGGTCGGCCTTGCTCTGAACGCGCCGGTCGCGGCGGGCGGGGATGTCGATGGCGTCGTCCAGCCCGCCCACCAGCAGGCGACGGTCGCCGGTGGCGCGCAGGTACAGGTAGGGGCGGGCGCTCTCCCAGACCATCGTGTTGCGCAGCCGGCCGAGCACGTCCGCATCGATGGGATCGGTGATGAAGGCGTAGCTGCTGCGGTTGCGTGCGACCCGTTGCTTGAGCCAGCGCTGGTTGGCATAGCCCATGGCCAGCACCACGTGGCGTGCGCGGATGGTGGCACCGGCTTCGGTACGGGCGGTCACCCCGCGCGCGGTAGCATCGAGGCTGTGCAGTACGGTGCGGTCATGCACATGGCCGCCGCGCCGACGCAGGCGCTGCAGCAGCGCATAGGTCAGCCGATACGGATCAACCCGGGCCGCCTGCCGGGTCAGCAGGGCGCCGCCGGCCCCAACGTCGAAACGTTCCTGCAGTTCCCCGGGGCCAAGCCAGCGGGCATCCAGGCCGATACCGCGACGGGCATCGCCTTCGGCCATCAGGCGCGGCACGTCGCGATGGCGGCTGGCCAGGTACAGGCTGTCCATCCGCTGGAAATCCACGTCCTTCAGGCCCCGCGCCACATCGCCCAGCGCCGGAATGGCCTCGGCACAGGCAAGGTAGGCCCGTGCGGCGGCGTCATGGCCGTAACGCTGTGCCAGTTCCAGGAGATGGGTTTCGATCTCGTACTGCAGCAGCGCGGTGCTGGCGGCGGTACTGCCCCAACCGATGTCGCGCTGCTCGATGACCGCCACCTCGTGGCCGTGGGCGGACAGTTCGTCGGCGATCAGCGCACCGGTGATGCCACCACCCACCACCAGCACGTCGCAGCGCAGGTTCTCTTCCAGCGGTGGGAAGGCGTGGATCAGGCCGTTGCGAACCGCCCACCATGGGTAGCCACTCTTGAGGTCCATGGGCGTGCGCGGCTCAGGCTGTCGGGCGACCGGTATGCGGGGTGTGGATCAGTTCGGACAGATCGAAGCCCTGCAGGCGGGCAGTCGCCAGATAATGGTCCTGCACGGTCGCGTCCAGGCGTGGCTCGCGCGCCATCAGCCACAGGTACTTGCGGTCCGGGCTGCCGACCAGCGCGACGCTGTAGTCCGGGGCGACCTGGATCACCCAGTAGTCGCCCTTGGCGAATGGCAACCAGCGCAGGCCCTTGGGCAGGAAGCTCACCTCCAGGCGCGCGCTGTCGTTGTCGACGGCACAGGCCTCGCCGGTGGCTTCCTCGACCTCGCCGTCCATGCGGCAGCGGTTGGTGACGCCGACGTTGCCGTTGTCGAGCAGGGTGTAGTGCGCCGACACGTCGGTGCAGCCTTCCGGTTCGTGGCGCATCGGCAGGCGTGCGATCTCGTACCAGGTGCCCAGGTAGCGGGGCAGCTTGAGGTCGGTGACGGTCTTCAGCGGCGGGTGGTCGGTCATCGGCGGTCGTGGCAGGGGGGGGCCTCCACGATGCCGATGGCCTTGCCATGGGCGGGTGAAGCCGGGGCGATGGCCGTGTCCAGAACGTTCCGTCGCTGCTGCGGCGTGCCCGTTGTCAACGGTGCGGCGGTATGCTGCCACCAGCGCCGTGTTTTCCTGATCCAACCGAAGTGGAGGTGCCGATGTACCAGGTGATCCTGTTGAAGAGTGAATCCGCGTTCGCACGCGAACAGTGGCCGCAGGTCGACGACCTGGTGGACTACGAGGGCGTCAGCTATAGCCTGCGTGCCGGCCCGCGCCAGCCACTGCCGACCGACCACGACTGGCACCCGGTGGCGGTGTATGCGCCCGATGAGATCACCGAGGAAGAGTTCCAGGACTGGTACGCGCTGCAGCAGCCCACGGTGGAAGAGCTGCGGTTGAAGTACTGATACCGCCACGGGGCCACGCATCCGCCCTTTACCGTCTGTGCCGTATAGTCGCGCGCAGGCGCGGTGGTCCGCGCGAAACGGTGTGGCTGGCGTGTCTTCTTTCCTGCAATCGATCCGTGCACGGGGGCCTTGGCTGGTCCTGCTGCTGTGCACTGCCTTCCTGCTGTCGGCACCGGTGCTGGCACAGGATGAGGACCCCACGCCGAAGCAGCAGCTGGCGGATATCGATGCGAAGCTGAAGGAAGTCGACCGCAAGCGTGGTGATGCCGCGGCCATCGAAACATTGGCCATGCTGTCCGAGGACGCTTCGAAGGCCCGGCGTGACGCCGAGGCGCTGGAGAAGTCGCTGCAGCCGCAGCTGGACCGTCTCGACGAACAGCTGGCGCAGCTGGGCACGCCTGCCGAGGGCGCCACCGAGCCGCCCGAACTGGCGGCGCAACGGCGCATCCTCAACAAGCAGCGCGACGGACTGGCCGCATCGGTGGCCCAAGCCAAGACCAGCGCGGTGCGTGCCCAGCAGCTGGCGACCGACATCGACCAGCAACGCGCCGCGCAGCGCACCGAAGAGCTGGGGCAGAAGGTGGCCTCGCCGCTGTCGCCTGCGCTGTGGAGCAAGGTGGCCGAGCGCCTGCCGATCGATATCGCACGCGTTGCGCCGCTGGCCGAGCAGGGGCGTGACACGCTGATCGCTGGCATCGGCGCCAATGGCTGGGGCACGCCGCTGCTGGGCCTGGTGGCCGCGCTGGTGATGATGTTCCCGCTGCGGTTGTGGCTGCGCCGCCTGGGGCGGCAGTTCGCCGCGTCTGACCGCGCGCCTGATGGCCGCCTGCGCCGGTCTGGCCTGGCCATGTGGCTGCTGCTGGTGGGCACGTTGCTGCCCGGCTATGCCGTAGTGGTGCTGATGGCGGCGCTGGACGCCGTTGATGCGATCGCACCGCGCCTGCAGGTGGTGGCCGACGGGTTGGAAACCGCGACCTTCCGCGCCGCGTTCATCGCGGCGCTCAGCGCCTGCCTGCTGGTGCCCAAGCGCCCCTCATGGCGATTGTTGAATCTGGACGACACCGCCGCACTGAAATTGCGCAAGTACGCCTGGGGCGCGGCGGCGCTGGCCTGGCTGAGCGCGGTGCTGGTCGCCCTCGATCAGGCCACGCGCACCAGCGACGTCACCACGGTGGCGCTGGATGGCCTGATTGCACTGACCTACCTCGGCCTGATCATGGCCATGCTGGTGACGCTGGCGCGCCTGCACCGCCGGCAGACCGCCGAGGCCGAAGCCAAGCTGGAAGCGCAGGCGGACGGGCAGGGCCCGAGTACACCGGTGCGCCGCAGCAGCTGGCTGGTGCTGGCGCGCGTGGCGGGCAACATTGCGGTGGTGGCAGCGATCATCGCCACGCTGCTGGGCTATCTGAATTTCGCCAAGTTCGTGAACCAGCAGCTGATCGGCGGCAGCATCGTGGTGCTGGCGGCGACGCTGCTGTTCAAGTTCGTAGATGACCTGAGCACCTGGATGCTCAACGCCGACAGCAAGGTTGGCCAGACCATCCTGCTCAGCACTGGCCTGAGCGTGTCGCGGCTGGAGCAGGCCGGCGTGCTGCTGTCGGCAGCACTGCGCACCATCGTCGTACTGATCGCGCTGCTGGCGCTGGTGGCGCCATTCGGCAACATCGGCGCAGTGGTCGAGCGGTTCTCGTCGCTGTTCACTTCTGGGTTCGATATCGGCGGAACCAAGCTGGAGCCGGTGCGCATCGTGCTGGCCGTGCTGGTGCTGCTGGCCGGCCTGGCGGTCACCCAGCTGGTGCAGCGCTGGCTGACCGACACCTACCTGCCCAAGACCGAACTGGACCTGGGCGCACGCAATTCGGTGAGTACGGTTGCCCGCTATGTGGGCATCATCATCGCGGTGATCTGGGCGCTGAGCGCGATGGGCCTGCAGCTGAGCAAGCTGGCATTGCTGGTCAGCGCGCTGTCGGTGGGTATCGGCTTCGGCCTGCAGGTGATCACCCAGAACTTTGTTTCCGGCCTGATCCTGCTGGCCGAGCGCCCGGTGAAGATCGGCGACTGGGTGAAGCTGGGTGACCAGGAGGGCGACATCCGCCGCATCAGCCTGCGATCGACCGAGATCCAGGTGGGCGACAAGTCGACGCTGATCGTGCCCAACTCCGAGCTGGTCACCAAGACCGTGCGCAACATGACGATGGGCAACAACCAGGGCCGCATCCAGATCCAGTTCGCGGTACCGCCCAGCACGGATGTCGGCAATCTGCGGCAGGCGCTGCTGGATGCGTACACCGCGCACACCAACGTGCTGAAGCAGCCGGCGCCGACGGTCTACATCGACAGCATTGCCGGTGGCCAGATCACCATCAACAGCTTCGCGTACGTGGCCAGCCCGCGGCAGGTCTACGCCACCCGCAGCGATCTGTACTTCAGCCTGCTGCAGATCCTGGCGGAGCGGAACATCCCGCTGTCGACCCCGACCGATATCCACATCACCCGCGATCCGCAGGAGTAGGGGGTGTTCTACAGGGCTGCGCCCTGCACCCGCCGAAGCAACGTCAACCGCAAGAGCAACAGCAAAAGCTGGCATTCCGAGGATTGGCGGGGTGGGGGGGGGGGGGGGGGGGGGGGGGGCCCCCCCCCCCCCCGGGGGGGGGGGGGGGCGCCCCCCCGGCGCCGCCCCCCCCCCCCCCCCCCCCCCCCCCCCCCCCCCCTGGCCCCCCCTCGCGTACATTAAAAAAATATTATATAGATTTATTTAGTCTAACACAAGATTAAACTCTATTATATTAA
>NZ_JASJSI010000002.1:103426-115162 GCF_030237085.1 Stenotrophomonas maltophilia group sp. Smal32 | reverse complement strand
CCGTTTCCCAGCCCCTGCGACCGCCTGTCACATTGCCCACACCCTGCCCCTCGCCCACCATCCGCGCAGCTTCCTCGCACGGGCAGGAGATGGACGGATTCCCCTGGTTGCTGGTCGCGGCCGCCGGCAGTGCCATTGCGGCCCTGCTGCATATCGGCTGCATCGCCTTTGGCGCCCCTTGGTACAGGTCCTTCGGTGCCGGCCAGCGCATGGTCCGGCTGGCGCATGCGGGGCACTGGTGGCCGCCGCTGATGACAGCCGGCATTACGGCCGTGCTGGTGGCCTGGACACTGTACGCACTCGCAGCCGCAGGCTGGCATTCGCCGCTGCCGGCCAATCGCATGGTCCTGTCGGGCATCACCCTGCTGTTGCTGCTGCGCGCGGCGATGGGCTTCGCGCTGGCGCTGTTCCACCCCGGCTACAACGGCCGGCGCTTCTGGGTCGTCAGTTCACTGGTGTGCCTCAGCCTGGGGCTGGCCTTCGCGCTGGGCACCCGCCAGGCCTGGCAGAGCCTAGGGTAG
Organism: Stenotrophomonas maltophilia group sp. Smal32; assembly: GCF_030237085.1. NCBI lineage: Bacteria > Pseudomonadati > Pseudomonadota > Gammaproteobacteria > Lysobacterales > Lysobacteraceae > Stenotrophomonas > Stenotrophomonas maltophilia group sp. Smal32. Next base: position 114,641 of record NZ_JASJSI010000002.1, on the reverse strand, counting down.
CCGCCTACCATCGCCCGCCCTTGGGGGCGGCGGAAGCAACCGTCAAGCATCTGCTGATGCCGGTAAGGCATGAGGTCGGTGCCGATCGGCCTGAACCGGACCGCGCCCGACACGGCCGTACCGCCGCCCGCGCCCTACAATGGGCGCATGCAGATCGGCCCGTACACCATTGCCCCCAACGTCGTGCTGGCGCCCATGGCCGGCGTCACCGACAAGCCCTTCCGCCTGCTGTGCAAACGGCTGGGCGCGGGGCTGGCCGCCTCGGAAATGACCATCAGCGATCCGCGCTTCTGGAACACGCGCAAGTCGATCCACCGCATGGACCATGACGGCGAGCCGGCCCCGATCAGCGTGCAGATCGCCGGCACCGAGCCGCAGCAGCTGGCCGAGGCCGCGCGCTACAACGTCGACCACGGCGCGCAGATCATCGACATCAACATGGGCTGCCCGGCCAAGAAGGTGTGCAACGCCTGGGCCGGTTCGGCACTGATGCGCGACGAGCAGCTGGTGGCGCGCATCCTCGAGGCCGTGGTCAACGCGGTGGACGTGCCGGTCACGCTGAAGATCCGCACTGGCTGGGACTGCGACCATCGCAATGGCCCGCTGATCGCGCGCATCGCCGAGGACAGCGGCATCGCGGCGCTGGCCGTACATGGCCGCACCCGCGACCAGCACTACACCGGCCAGGCCGAGTACGGCACCATCGCCGAGATCAAGGCCGCGCTGCGCATTCCGGTGATCGCCAACGGCGATATCGATTCGCCGCAGAAGGCCGCCTACGTCCTGAAGGAAACCGGCGTGGACGCGGTGATGATCGGCCGCTCGGCGCAGGGCCGGCCGTGGATCTTCCGCGAGGTGGCGCACTACCTGGCCACCGGCGAGGAACTTCCACCACCTTCACTGGCGGAAGTACGCGACATCCTGCTTGGCCACCTGCACGCACTGCATGCGTTCTATGGCGAGCCCCAGGGCGTGCGCATCGCGCGCAAGCACCTGGGCTGGTATGCCAAGGACCGGCCAGAGAACGCCGCTTTCCGCGCAGTGGTCAACCGTGCCGAAGATCCGCAGAGCCAGATCGCACTGACCACCGAGTACTTCGACCGCCTGATCGCCGGGGAACCGGCGCTGCCTTCGGCGGCCTGAGCCGCCAGCCCCGCGTTTCCGAACAGTCGAGCCAGCTCGACGCTACAAGAGCCCGCCGTCATGACCCCGCCGATCTCCTCCCCGACCTACCTGCACGGGTTCTCCGGTACCGAGCAGCAGCGCCTGATGACCCAGGCGCGCCTGCTGGAATCGAGCATCTTCGGCCAGATCGACTACAGCGGCGCGCGACGCCTGCTGGAAGTCGGCAGCGGCGTGGGTGCGCAGACCGAGATCCTGCTGCGCCGCTTCCCGGAACTGCACGTGACCGGCGTGGACCTGAGCGAGACCCAGCTGGAGACTGCACGCGAGAACCTGTCGCGCACACCATGGTGCAGCGACCGCTACACCCTGCAACAGGCTGACGCCGGCGAACTGCCCTTCGAGGCGCGCAGCTTCGATTCGGCGTTCCTGTGCTGGGTGCTGGAACACGTTCCGTCACCGGCACGCGTGTTGAGTGAAGTGCGCCGCGTGCTGGCCCCGGGGTCGCCGGTCTACATCACCGAGGTGATGAACGCCTCGTTCCTGCTCGACCCGTATTCGCCGCATATCTGGCGCTACTGGATGGCCTTCAACGATTTCCAGTACGACCATGGGGGCGACCCGTTCGTCGGCGCCAAGCTGGGCAACCTGCTGCTGGCCGGTGGCTTCCGCGACGTGCACACCGAGATCAAGACCATCCACCTGGACAACCGTGAACCGGCGCGTCGCAAGACAATGATCGCGTTCTGGGAGCAGCTGCTGCTCTCGGCAGCCGACCAGCTGCTGCAGGCCGGTTCGGTGGACGAGGAGACCGTGGAAGGCATGCGCCGCGAATTCCGGCTGGTGCAGAACGACCCGAACGCGGTGTTCTTCTACTCGTTCGTGCAGGGCCGCGCCACGGTGTATTGAGGCCTGCTCTCACCCGAGGGCGGCCAGCGGCTGCGATGGCAACCGGCTAGAATCCTGCAGTCCCGGCCTCGGAACGGCGCGTGCCGGGGCCTCCCCCCCGTGCGGCAGCAGAGCATCGGTGCGTGAGCCTGTCGCGCGCGGATGGACCTGACCTGCGGGAGCATGATGAACGACAACGGCCGAACGCCTTTCCCTGCCCAGAACCCGGGCCAGACGGGCGGGCTTCGCCCTGGCCAGGTTCGCCTGCTTGCCGGGATCATGGTGCTGCTGTGCATCCTGTATGTCGCGCTCGCACTGACGCCGTCTTCCTACTCGCTGGCCTACGAGTACCTCGGCCTGGCCCCGCAGCAGCCGCTGCTCGGTACCGCCCGCTACATCCGTACCGACGAATGGATGGTGTTCACGCCGTACATCCAGATCGCGGTCAACAACGACTTCGGGCAGGTCAATGCGCACTCGGCGTACCACGAGTCACTGCGCACCTTCCAGGCGCTGCCGCTGCTGGACTGGGGGCTGCTGTTCAAGCCGTACCACTGGGCGTTCTTCGTGCTGCCTGCAGCGAATGCCTACTCGTTCTTCTTCATGTTCATGGCCATGGCCTTCCTGAGCGGATGGGCCCTGCTCCTGCGCCAACTGCGGATGCCGGCACTAGCCGCAGTGCTGGTTTCGACCACGCTGTTCTTCGCGCCGTTCGTGCAGGTCTGGTGGACCAGCAATGCCGGTGCCTTCGCGCTGGCCCCCTGGGCTGCGGTGGCATGGCTGGGCATCGGCCATCGCGCGCTGCGCATCGTGGCCAGCGCCTATGCACTGGCGGCGTGGCTGATCGCAGTGTCCTACCCGCCTTTCATCATTTCCTCGGTGCTGGCCCTGGCGGTGCTGGTGCTGGCGGTCCGGCGCGATGCCATCACCGTAGTACGTCTGGTCGATGCCGCCATCGCCGGCGCGATCGCACTGGCGGTGTTCGTCGGCTACTTCCACGACATCATCCCGATCGTGCGCAACACGGTGTACCCCGGCCAGCGCCAGAGCGCCGGTGGCGGTGTCGGCCTGACCAGCCTGCTCGCGCACCTCTTCCCGAACCTGATGACCTACCGGTTCGCCCCGCTGCCGTTGTTCAAGGCGTCCAACGATTGCGAGATCGCGGTGCTGGGCAGCCTGCTGCCGCTGTTCACCCTGGTGCTGGCCGATGGCGCACGGCTGCGCGAATGGGCGAAAAGCCACCGCAGCTCCCTGCTGATCCTGGCCGCCGGGCTGCTGTTCATCGCCTGCTGGATCTTCCTGCCTGTGCCTGCCGTGGTTGGCAAGCTGACCACTCTGTCGATGGTGCCCCCCGCGCGCGCACTGCTGGCCTTCGGCCTGTTGCTCAACATCGCCTGCGCGATGATCCTGGTGCACTGCGGCGTGCGCCTGCAGCGCTGGCGCCTGCTGCTTCTGGCGGCGCTGCTGATGGTCGGCAGCCTGGCCAAGTTCCTGTTCGGTGAAGGCCAGTTCAGCCGCCTGCACAGCACTGCCGACGCCATTCCCTACCTGTGCCTGGCGGGGCTGGCCGTTGCTGCCCGCCGCCCAAAGCTGTCGGCGCATGCCGCCAGCCTGGTCCTGGCTACCGCCGCACTGGCCAACCTGCTGGGCAACGGCCTGTTCAATCCGGTGCAGCAGGCCGGCCCGATCTTCGCGATGGACCGCGCTGCCGTCCTGCACTCCCTGCAGGCCCGCGGCTCGGCCACCACGACCGAAGGCGTGCTGGTGGCTCCCGGCGGGTTCGGGGGCCTCCTGCCGGGTGTTGGCATTCCCGCCGTGAACCATGTGCTGTACCTGCCACAGATGGATTACTTCCGCCGGTACTTCCCGTCGATGTCCGACGACGACTTCAATTTCACCTTCAACCGCTACCACCACATCACCGTAGCGCCTGACGGCGACGCGCCACGGGTGCTGCAGGGGGATCTGGTGGAACTGCCTGCAAAACCCCTGCTGGCCACTCCAGCCCGATGAATCCGATGACCACCACCACGCCCTCCGCATCGATGCCAGCACGGATCGCCGTGATCATCCCCTGCTACAAAGTGACCCGCCACGTGCTGTCCGTGCTGGCGGCGATCGATGATGCGGTAACGGCGATCTACTGCGTGGATGATGCGTGCCCCGACGGCAGCGGCCGCCTGGTCCAGGCCGAAGCGAACGACCCGCGCATCACCGTGCTTTTCCATCAGCACAACCTCGGCGTCGGCGGCGCGATCAAGACCGGGTACCGCGCGGCCATCGCAGATGGCATGGATATTCTGGTGAAGGTCGATGGCGATGGGCAGATGGACCCGGCGCTGCTGATGGACTTCGTCGCGCCGATCGCCGACGGCCATGCCGACTACACCAAGGGCAACCGATTCTGGAACCTGACCCACATCCGCCGCATGCCCCCGGCGCGGCGCCTGGGCAACCTGCTGCTGTCCTTCATGACCAAGGCTTCGTCCGGGTACTGGCAGGTGTTCGATCCGACCAACGGCTACACCGCCATCCATGCCAAGGTCGCCAGCCACCTGAAGCTCGAGGCGGTCAGCGACCGCTATTTCTTCGAGACCGACATGCTGTTCCGACTGAACACCGTGCGCGCGGTCGTGCAGGATGTGGCGATGGATGCCCACTACGGCGACGAAACCAGCAACCTGCGCATCGGTCGCATCCTGGGTGAGTTCACCTTCAAGCACGTGCGCAACACGCTCAAGCGCATTGCCTACAACTATTTCCTGCGCGACCTCAGCATCGCGTCGCTGGAGCTGATCGCCGGCAGCAGCCTGCTCGCCTTCGGGGGGCTGTTCGGGATGTACCACTGGGTGCGGTCGGCCCAGGCCGATGTCGCCACGCCGGTAGGGACGATCATGATCACCATGGTCGCGCTGATCTCGGGGCTGCAGTTCCTGCTGGCGTTCGTTGGCTTTGACATCGCCAACGTGCCGCGCCAGGTACTGAACCGTTCGATCAAGCTCAACCGCCTTCCTCAGTAGAGCCACGCGATGCGTGGCTGTTGTTCGCACCATCCACGCATGGCGCGGATCTACGGGTGCGCGGAACCGCTCGCGGCAGCCGCCGGCTCATGCCAGATGCGCTGCCACATCGCGGCAAGCCGGCGCCCGGCGTCGGCGCGTGCTCCCGGGCTGCTGTAGTCCGCACGCACCTGTTCGGGCACGATCGGCCGCCACTGCCCGTCCACCTGCTCGGCCACCACGAAGTTGAAGGTGTAATCCGGCTCCAGGCCCATGCGCAGATCACTGAGCACCAAGCGCCCGTCAACGACCTGCGCACGCATGAAGCCGCGATTGAACCACTGCAGGCGCTGTACCGCGGGAATCGCCTGCGCCTCGCGCAGTGCCTGCACGTTGGAGGGATGGCCTTCGAACTGCATCGGCCCATGATCGGCCACCAGCGAGCGGTCTCCCACTACGTAGCCGTTCGGCGTCATCGCCACCACCCGCCACAGCAGCGTGTTGAACGGCATCGGCACCGAGAAGCGCGGCGCATCGGCCAGGCCCATCGCGGCCAGGCTCTGCTGCGCGGCACGGTCGACCTGCGCCTTGGCCACCAGACCCCAGCCCAGGTATGCGCTGCTGACCAGCAGTGATGCCCCCAGCACCTTGCCGACCCAGGGGCGCGCACGACCGAACCAGGCCAGCACGCAGCCCAGCAGCAGCCACACCGTGTATGCAGGGTCGATGATGAAGACGCTGGAGCCCATGGTTGGATGCGGCCGCAGCGGCCACCACAGCTGGGTGCCGTAGACAGTGAACGCATCCAGCACCGGGTGGGTCACCAGCGCCAGCTGGATCGCCCAGAACCAGCGCGCCGGTGACTGCGCGACCCTGCCATTGCCAAAGCGCTTGAACAACCACCAGATCAGCGCCGCCACCCAGGGTAGCACCAGCAACGAATGGCTGAAACTGCGGTGCTCGACCATGTTCGCCACCGGGTCGGTGGCGGTGAAGCCGAGCCACAGCGCGTCGAGGTCCGGCAGGGTGCCGAGCGCGGCACCGGCCAGCAGGGCCGCACGGCGATGGCCGGGCGGAGCGATGGCAGCAGCGACGGCGCCGCCGAGTACGATCTGGGTCAGGGAATCCATGGCCCGATGCTAGCGGCTTGCGGGCGGTGCATGTAGAGCCGAGCCCTCGGCTGCTCTTCGTTGCGTGCAACGGCAGCCGAGCATGGGCTCGGCGCTACAAGAGGACAGACGCGGGTTACGCCGCCTGCGACAGGCGTGCGCCCGGCAACGCCACCAGCGTCTGGCCGTTGTGGTCCAGCAGGCGCAGCGCGCCGTCGTGGTCTTCGGCCAGCGCGGTCAGGCTTTCCACCCAGTCGCCGTCGTTCGCGTAGACCAGGCCATCGCGTTCCACCAGCGCGGCGCGGTGGATATGCCCGCAGACGATGCCGTCCAGGCCGCGCCGGCGCACGTCGTCCAGGCCGGCCTGCACGAAACGCTCGATGTAGCGCTCGGCCGCCCCACTGCGCTTCTTCAGGAACTCCGACAGCGACCAGTAGCGCATGCCAAGCTGGCGGCGCACCGCGTTCAATGCCTGGTTGCCGGTAAGGATGCGGTAGTACAGCCAATCACCGAACTTTTCCTGCAGGCCACCGAAGTGGGTCACGCCGTCGTACTCGTCACCGTGCGCGACCAGCAGCCGGCGGCCATCGGCGGTCACGTGGATGGCGCGGCGGCGCACCTGCATCGCCGGCAGCATCAGTCCGCACACCTGGCGCAGCGAGGCATCGTGGTTGCCGGGGATGTAGATGATCTCGGTGCCTGCGCGGCGCAGCGCGTGCAGGGCCTGGATGACTTCGCTGTGCGACTGCCGCCAGTTGGCACGGCGATGTGCCATCCACCACAGGTCGATGATGTCGCCGACCAGGTACAGCCGTTCGCAGCGCAGCTGCGAGAGGAACCTTGCCAGCTCGGTGGCATGGCAATGACGTGACCCCAGGTGCACGTCGGAGACGAACACTGCGCGCCGGTGTGGCGACAGGTTCGCCAGCGTGCTCATGCCGGCGTCCCCGCGTCGCGCAGGTAGCGTTTGCGCTTGTTCGGCCGGATCGCGCACAGGTCCACTTCGATCAGGCCATCGATCGAATCGCTGAAGTCCGGATCCACGCCAAAGGCGAGGAAGCGTGCGCCCCCCGGTTCGCACAGATCGGTGTACTGGCGGTACAGCGTGGGCACGCCGGTGCCGAGTGCAGCCAGGTTGGCTTTCAGTACATCGAACGCAGCACCGGCATCCAGTTCGCCGAAACTCGGCGGCGCGGCGAAGTACTGGAACGGCCGGTTCGACTCGGCAAGACCGGCGGTGCCACTGTAGTAGCGCTGGTAGTACGCCACCAGCTGCTCGCGCGCATCGCGCGGCAGCGCCGCACTGATCGACACCGCACCGAACAGGTAGCGGATGCCGGGCCGGCACTGCAGGTAGGCGCCGATGCCCTGCCATAGGTAGTCCAGGCTGCGGCTGCCCCAGTAATCGGGCACCACGAAGCTGCGGCCCAGTTCCAGGCCTTCGGCGATGTGGGTGATGGCGTCGTCGGAATAGCGGAACAACGATGCGCTGTAGAGCCCGGACAGGCCGTGCCGGGCCAGTGCCTGGGCGCCGCGCATGATCCGGTAGGCGCCGGCGATGCGCTGCGCGGCTGCGTCCCAGATCACGATGTGTTCGTACCGCGGATCGTAATCGTCCAGGTCGCGGCTGCGCCCTGTGCCCTCGCCTACCTGGCGGAAGGTCAGCTCGCGCAGGCGGCCCAGTTCCAGCAGCAGCGGTGAATCGGCGCTGCAGGTCGCCAGCAGGATCTGCTTGCCGTCAGCGGTCTGGCCCAGCTGGGTGGCTGCGGCAATGCCGGCGGCAACCTGCGAAGGTGGTACCGGCGACGCCAGCGGCTCCGGACCTGCAACAGCAGCGGCATCGCCCGCCGCCCCATTACGGCCCAGCGCATACAGCGCGCGGCGCACGGCCAACAGCTGCGCGCCCGGGTCACCGCCCTTGCCCAGCTGCATCGGCTCACCGATGCACAGGCGCAGCGGACGGCCACGGCGGGTGAACATCTCGCGCGCCAGCAGCGCGGTACCGGCCGGCTTGAACAGGGTCGAGGCGCCATAGAACAGCGCCGAGTTGCGCGCCTCCACCCGCACCGGCAGCACCGGCGCACCGGCGGTGCGGGCAAAGCGCACGAACCCCCGCTGCCAGCGACCGTCGCGGATGCCGCGCAGCGAGAGGCGTGAGACCTCGCCAGCCGGGAATACGATCACGCACTGCTCGGCCGCCAGCGCCTCCTCCACGGCGTGCAGGCTGCCACGCTGGGCCTTGCCGCCAAGGATGCGCACCGGCAGCAGCAGATCCTGCAGCGGCGCGATGGCTCCCAGCAGGTCGTTGGCCACGATCCGAACATCGCGGCGGATGCGGCCGACCGCGTCCAGCAGCGCCAGTGCATCCAGCGCCCCGGACGGATGATTGGCAACAATCAGCAGGCGGCCCGTGGCCGGGATCTTCGCCAGCGCGGCCGGATCCACCTGGTACTGGCCATCGATGAACTCCAGCCCGGCAGCAACGAAGCCGAATCCGCGCAATCCTGCACTGCGCTGCAGGAAAGCTTCGATCTGGTCCAACCGCGACCAGCGCCCGACGCTGCGCAGCAATGGCCGCGCCAGCTGGCCACGACGGCCATGGAACCAATCGGGAAAGCGTTGCTGGAGACGCTGTTCAAGTTCCTGCATGGCAGATCCACTCATGCCCGGCGGCCGGATTGGCCGACAGCCTGCGCCCGGCAGACGGCAGCCAGATGGCGGTTCTGGGGCAGAACGATGACGGTCGATCCGCCCGGGGTGGGGCCGCAACCGGCCCCCGGGCCACCCCGCCCGTTGTCACGCTGGTGGAACACTGGGCCTCGAGGCTGGGGCCCAATCCCGTCAGGACGGCCCTTGCCGGGCCTACGCGGGCTTAACCACCGGCAACCGGTACAGGTTCACAATGCACAGGCGGCGCACCCCGTGTATCATGCGCGCCCATCTTTCCATCCGAATCAAGGGATATTACGCCTGATGTCCAGCTATCTCTTCACCTCCGAGTCGGTCTCCGAAGGCCATCCGGACAAGGTTGCCGACCAGATCTCCGATGCGGTGCTGGACGCGATCCTGACCCAGGACCAGCGCGCCCGCGTGGCCTGCGAGACCATGGTCAAGACCGGTGTTGCCATTGTTGCCGGTGAAATCACCACCAGCGCCTGGATCGACCTGGAAGCGCTGACCCGCAAGGTCATCACGGACATCGGCTACGACAGCTCCGACGTCGGCTTCGACGGCGCCACCTGCGGCGTGCTGAACCTGATCGGCAAGCAGTCGCCGCACATCGCCCAGGGCGTGGATCGCAAGAAGCCGGAAGAAATGGGCGCGGGCGACCAGGGCCTGATGTTCGGCTATGCCACCAACGAGACCGACAGCTACATGCCGGCCGCGATCCACCTGTCGCACCGCCTGGTCGAGCAGCAGGCCAAGATCCGCAAGAAGAAGAACTCGCCGCTGTCGTGGCTGCGTCCGGACGCCAAGAGCCAGGTCACCCTGCGCTATGAAAACGGCGTGGTCTCGGCCATCGACGCCGTGGTGCTGTCGACCCAGCATGCCCCGGGCATCAAGCAGAAGGACCTCATCGAGGCCGTCCGCGAAGAGATCATCAAGCCGGTGCTGCCGGCCAAGTGGCTGCACAAGGGCACCAAGTTCCACATCAACCCGACCGGCAAGTTCGAGATCGGTGGCCCGGTGGGCGACTGCGGCCTGACCGGCCGCAAGATCATCGTCGACACCTACGGCGGCTGGGCCCGTCACGGTGGTGGCGCCTTCTCCGGCAAGGACCCGTCCAAGGTCGACCGTTCGGCTGCCTACGCGGCCCGCTACGTCGCCAAGAACGTGGTTGCCGCCGGCCTGGCCGACCGCTGCGAAGTGCAGGTCTCCTACGCCATCGGCGTGGCTGAGCCGACCTCGATCTCGGTCACCACCTTCGGCACCGGCAAGATCAGCGACGACAAGATCGAGAAGCTGATCCGCAAGCACTTCGACCTGCGCCCGTACGGCATCATCAAGATGCTCGACCTGGTGCACCCGATGTACCAGCAGACCGCGGCCTACGGCCACTTCGGCCGCAAGCCGAAGGAATTCAGCTACCTCAACGGCGAAGGCGAGACCGTCAACGCCACGGCCTTCTCCTGGGAGAAGACCGACCGCGCCGCCGCCCTGCGCGCCGACGCGAAGCTGAAGTAAGACAGACGAAGGGCCGCGCAAGCGGCCCTTCTGCTTTTTGTAGAGCCGAGCCCATGCTCGGCTTTCCTTTGCCTGCGCCAAGAGCAGCCGAGCATGGGCTCGGCTCTACAAGAGCTACGCCACGCCGATACAATCGGTGCATGTCGACCGAACTGAAAACCCACCAGCTGTCCATGACCGTGCTGATGTCGCCGGAGATGGCCAATTTCTCCGGCAAGGTCCACGGCGGCGCCATCCTGCGCCTGCTCGACCAGGTGGCCTATGCCTGCGCCAGCCGCTATGCCGGCAGCTACGTGGTCACTCTGTCAGTGGACCAGGTGATGTTCCGCCAGCCCATCGCGGTGGGCGAACTGGTCACCTTCCTGGCCTCGGTGAACTACACGGGCACCTCGTCGATGGAAATCGGCATCAAGGTGGTGGCCGAGGACATCCTCAAGCGCAGCGTGCGCCACGCCAACAGCTGCTTCTTCACGATGGTGGCGGTGGACGAGGAAGGCCGGCCGACGCCGGTACCGCCCCTGCAGCCGGCCACCTCCGACGAGAAGCGCCGCCAGGCCGCCGCGCAGATCCGCCGCCAGCTGCGCCAGGAAATGGAACAGCGCCATCTGGAACTGCTGGCGTCGAACCCGCCTTCGCCGGAGGAATGAGGTAGTGGCGGGGGCGGGGGGGGCCCCCCCCCCCGCGGGGCCGCCCAAAAAAACCATCCCGCGCCCCCCCGCGCCCCACACAACACCCTCCACCCCCCTGTCTCGACCCCCCCGGCAAACCCCGCAACCCCCCCCCCCACCCCCGGCGCACGGGCTTGAGTTGTGTGCCCGGGCGGGGCCCCCAATTTATAGAGTTCACCAGATCCTACAGTTATTTGTGGTGTCGTGTGTTTTGTTCCCGGGTTGTAAAGGCCTAAAAACCCAA